>CAZQWX010000108.1:0-1697 GCA_964597255.1 uncultured Gammaproteobacteria bacterium
TCCCATATGTCTTGACCTACCGGGGCAGCAAGCCTTTTAGGATTAAGCCACTAAACAATTTCGCCAATTCCGTTGGTTTCAACCTTCCATCCGGTTTGTACCATTGGTAAATCCAGTTACACATTCCTAAAATACCGTAGACGATCGGTAATCCGTCAACACTGACTAAGTCTCCGCTAACAACTCCCTCTCTCAAGATGTGTACAAACTTGTCTTCATATTGTCTGCGTCGTGCTATTATTTTGGATTGATAGTCAGATGGTAGACGTTTTAGTTCGTTATAAAAAACGGAAATAATTGCCGATTCTTCGATTTGTGCTAATATGTGTGTTGTAATTAGTAATTCAAGTTTTTCTGCAATGGGTAGTTTAACTTTGACAACTTCCTCAACTTTTCGTTCTACGGTAGTCATGGCCCGATCGAAAATTTCACACAACAGAGCCTCTTTGCTTTTAATGTAATAGTAAAATGACCCCTTTGTCACCCCCAATCGGTCTGTAATATCCTGAATAGTGGTAACGTTGTACCCGAACTCCTGAAAGAGTTGGGCAGCAGTATCCAAAATTTTTTCCTTGCTAATTGACATTGGTATTACTCCATTAAATCTAATTCTTGCATCGATCCAACCGTTGGAATTACTTCGGAACCTCCATCTGGGATCGGGTCATACGAGGAATAGCCGGTGGTTTATTAACTCCCAGGTTTCGCTCCTACACAATTAGGCCCCCTGGCAACATCACTCTTGACAATCTCACTCCATACCGCGTTACCCTTTTGTCCGGCAGATTGGTCCAGACCTGGTCGAATTCTTATAGATTGTACGGCTCAGTGAGATTGGCAACTCTTGGCAGCTTGGTTCCTTTTACACTGGGTATACCAAACTTCTCCCGGCGAAGACTTTCACCCCGGGCTAGTTTCCCGTCAGCGCCGTCACTGCGGCCAGGACTACCTTCCTCAAGTTGTTAAAGCTGTCTCCGCCTACAAAAACGTCATTTCTCGCTGAATAACATAGATAATCTTCCAATGCAGTTGCCAGATGTGCCGCGATCATGGTGGTTGTATGGCTGGAGGCTGCCTCCTACCCAGCGTCTTAGAGAAGACTGGTCCGGGGGATGGTGTGCCCCTGTCCTTTTTTGCTTAAGTATACCATGATTTCTCTAACAGCGGCAAGGGCAGCCGCACCTCGGGGGCCAACTGCCCCCTAGCCTCGATTTCCACAGTACTTTAATGGGGCTAACATTTCTGCTGGAATAGCCCGCTGGCCGAACATGCGTTCGTTCAATCTAATTTGATGTGTAGGGGCCTACCTTCCAACCAGGGAACCTCAATGGTCTTATCGAGGAGGCCGGTGCCAACCAGTAAGGGGTTGTCGGCCCGCCGCGACAACTCCACGGTGATATCCGAGTCCGTTAGGATGACGTGGCCAGATACGTCGAACAGTTTGGGAACAGCGCTTTTGCGGTGGCTTTGCGGTACTCGCGTCCGATTCTCTGGGCCATGATACGGTAAAGGGAGGCGGCCATCAGCGTGAACTGGAGATCGAAATCTACCTTCAAACCCATCATGGAAGAGAGGGAATCCAGATGAAAGAAGTTTATCGCATCCGCGCTGCCGTTTTCGATTAGCATCCGTTGGGCGTAGACGAGTCCGGGTATCAAATACAAGCAGAAATAGGACGCCTGAATATTGTCACCCAT
>CAZQWX010000109.1:0-3285 GCA_964597255.1 uncultured Gammaproteobacteria bacterium
ACATTGCTAAGACAGATAGCCCGCCAACCGGGTAGATAACGACATACAGCAAAATCCAATTTAAAATACTTTGGTAGTGGGGGTAATACCATACCTTAAAAATTATTTGGCCAAGAAATAAATCAGTAACTAGAATCGCCACCAGTGCCAGAAACAGAACTCTCCCGCTAATCTTTGGCAGGAAGACATCAAGATTAGTCACCTTCTTAAACCGATGCTCAACTGCGTCAAAGAATAGAAACAGACCCACGACGAAAGACGAATAGAAATACGGGAATCTGAAGAAAACTGCAGCTATACCAGAAGCAACTACCACTAAGATCCCAACCATCATTTCCCACAGAATATGTTCCTTCGCAAGTTTCCAGATCTTACTAAGAAAGTCTTCAATCGCCATTGAATTAATTATTACATCTTTCCATGAAGTCTTGCAGTAACGAAGTTACGCCAATACCAAAGCCAAAAAGAACAACACTCCTGTTGCCGCAATCTGTGCTAACGCTGCTGTCTTCACCACCGGTGAAATCTTACTATCCAACACCTGCGTCATGAGTGAGATCTGTCGATAAATCACCAGTGCTAAAACAAAATAAAATAACCCCAGGACTGTAAAAAACAGCTTCGTCAGAATCCCCGGCTGGAAAATCGTCAAGATGCCTGTTGGATCAAGGCCCATGATCTTCTCCTTCCCCTTCTTCTGTTTGCATTAATTCATTAATCTGCTTTGCTACCAGTTGTGGGTGCGGCACGTTTTCAAATTCAAAATTTTCCTCTTCCGCTGCCGTTTCAATTTGCACATTGCCATAATCAAAAATTCCCTGCAACGCCCCCACCTGCACCGCATTCACATCTTGCAGCTTGGCAATCTGTGTTGTACTGACCTTGCGGATCACTATGGAATACCAATCGACATCAATTATCCGCTCATTCGTCACAATGTAGACATTAAAATACCAGTATAAAAAATGGATAAACGCATAGGTTAACGTTCCTGCATACCAGAAGAAAACAAAAACTAATCCGGTTCCTGCCCCAATCCCCAAACCACTCCCCGCTCCTGCAACCAGTGGTACCAAAATCAGGGGAACTATCAAAAGCAATAATGTCGCGACCAACCAAGGCACATTTGTTATCAGATGTGCCCGCAACAGGAGCAATATTTCTTCGCCTTCCTCCGCTTCCCCAAACGACACCCCACTGGGTCGAACACTAAAAGCCGACAACATTGATGAGCCAGATTTCTTTAGTGCCTCAACATCCAACTGCATTTTTGGCTCTTCTGCTATTGGTTGTGACTCCGATGGTTGAGATGGAGATGGAGCCGGTACTGACGGTTCTGGCTGGTTCGCCGCCGTTTGCACTGGCTGCGGTTGTTGTGTAGGCGCTACCTCCACCGGCGTTGCCGGCACACTGGTATCAACCGTAATTCTTGGCATACCAGCATTTTCCCATACTTCCTGTCCAATTCCAAGAAATGCTTCTACTTTTTCTCAATGTTATACAGCGGTCCGACAATGGCAATATTCGCCGGAGCTCGCAGATTGAAATAGTTTTTAAACTCGCTCCCGTCAAATGTATGGCTGCCCGCATCGCCTGACACCGTCACGCTCGTCGTCCGTCCGCCGCCAAAATCAAATGCCATCGACACATCGGTAATCTGATTAAACGGCGTTCCACCCCGATTCTGCAGCTCACTTTTAACCCGGTTTGCATCCCACGTGTCTGTCCCATCTGGATTCGCCGCATCCACCTGAGCCAGATGGTCTTGGGTTGATGCATCTTTCTCTGCCAAAAGGATGACATTAACAATGTCAGCCACTTCCTCCGGTTTCAGCCAGGCCGACTTGTTATATTGTGCCCGCCAGCCCTGCGCCGAATAGAAACACGCGGAGTCCCGGTCGTACGCTTTACTAAACAAATCCGATAAACTCCCAATATCACCGCTTGTATCTCTTGTGTGTTTGGTCCAAGACCTGTCTACATTCCAAACCTCTCCCGAAGAGAGTGTATAACCGCCATCAGTTGACGAAAACCAAGCTTTAATTGGGCTCCCGCCTTGGACCATTACTTTACCCCTATCGCCATCCTCTGTGTCCTTCACTGCCTGATCCCAGTTCCCACCCTTAGGGTCTGTTTTAAACACCTGACAATTCTGATTGGCACAAATGGAATTGGCCCCATTATTTGTTGCCGCTAAAACATAGGAACGAGCAGCGATAGCTTGAGCCTGTAAGGCTGCCGGCGGCCAGCTGTCAGGAACTTCGTAAATACGCTTAACATAGTCCTCCAAGTTACCGCTCCAGATAATATTTCCAGAATTAACATCATTCCCATCATTAACCTTGATATTTGTGTTCGGATCAATAGTTTGATATCCGTCAAAATTGTAGTAGGCATGAAGTATTTGATCATAGCTCTCATTGTCATATTTAGCTCGTCCATATGCTCCATATTGGTTCATACCCACCCGATGTGGAATCCCAAAGGTGAAAAAGGCTAGTCGGGGAGAAAAACCCGGATCAGTGTTCCGGTCATCCGTACAATACAGTGCTCCCGCCGATCGGGACAAGTTCAAACTGCCAATCTTAGCTGCAATTAATTGCTGCTGCCGGGCTGACAAGCTACCAATGGTTGATGACAACTGTGCCTGATAGGCCTTTGCCCGGTTCACTAAATCTTGAATTGGGGCCAACACCACCTGTAAATTACCCTTCTCACTGTCCAACCAATTTTTGCTGTCTTCCAGCTTTTTCTTGGCCGCGTTCAAGTCATTCACCATCAAAACGACGCTGGTAATCTCGTGTTTTTGCTGGTCGATCAAGCTTTGCCTGTAACCTAACTGTTGCACTGTGTCACCCAAATTCCCACTGGAGAACAGAGTTATCAGTAGATATTCCAAATCCGACTGGTAATCGTTCTTATAAAAATCGCGCACCTGGGCAGAAAGAGTTGCTTGTTCCACTACCAGTTTATCCTCATTAGCAGCAATAGATTTCTCCTTTAGAACGATCTGATTAGAGAGAGCCGTAATGTTGGCGTTAATGTTGTCGATGTTCTTCTGCAGCTCCAGCATTTTCTGCTCGTTAGGTTTCGTAGCGCTCAAAGAAATTGATAGCAATTCCTGACAACCATCTATCTTTTGTTGTAAGTTTTGTTCGCTATCGCTGTCGCTCGGTGGTTGGCAGTCAGCCGCCAATGCCACCCACTGGGCCAAACCAAAGGCAAGGAGAACCAAAGCTAGAAACAGGCAGATTTTTTTCCTCATCTTTTATTTAATGTGAGTGA
>CAZQWX010000110.1:0-2311 GCA_964597255.1 uncultured Gammaproteobacteria bacterium
GGTTGATAATTGCCTTTGTTCTTTCCATCCATCTTGGTCGAAATAATTGCTCAGAGGCAACGGCTAAACCTTTTGTTGATTCGATGTAGCTACCATAGCCACCCTGATTTCTCATGAATTCGTCATATGCTTTGGATTCCCATTTAAATGCAGAGCGGAAGCCATCCTTAAATCCGGATAGCCAGACAGCGGGGTTAAAGCCATATTTGGATACCATCGTGGCGGTTTGATAGTCACGGACTGCATTGGAGAGGGTGAATGGGAAATAGAGCGTTGTTGTTCCTGCCTTGAATGCTTTTGAAGACATCATTACTAACTTACCCATCAAACCTGACTCTGCTGGGCTCATAGCGTGCATGGCTTCAGACAATTCTTTGGGTACAGCCCAGCGCGTCACCTTACCGCCAATAAACACACTAATTGATTCCCAATCTTGAGGAACATTTTCTTTATTAGGGAGAAACCTGATTAATCCTTTGGTCGCATCAGGGTGAGTCTTGCGTAACTCTACCAGTTTCAGTGCCACTTTATTTCGTTCCACAAGACTGACTGCTTTCGTGAGATTGTCTATTACCGAGACAAATGGATCCCGAATAACTTTATCTGTTCCTTCAAGAGCACTTACAACTCCTTGTTTGCTCACCGAGAAGGTTTCAGAGCCGATTGCCATCTTGTCTGCTTCTTCTAGCGTGGGGATGTATTCTAAAACATGGAATGGAAGCCAGTTTTTGTTTTTCTCTACAACAGCGTTAAAAGCTTTATTGCTTAAAATGCCGGCATCTTTCATTGGCTCTAAGATTGCCTTAACTGCCCAATTTTGCATTCCATTACCAACTTGCTGGAATGTTTGAAATGTTTTGTCGCCAACTTTGGCTTTTAGTTCTTGCAGTGCTTTTTCTGCAGTTCCCTGGGTAACTTCAAGAGGATTTTCAACACCTCGACTGGCTCTTTCAGCTGTTCTTTGGGCAAGCACATAGCGGGTAAAGTCTGCCCGCAGTTTTCTAACGGGCTGAAGAGTGGTATACAAATCTCGGAAGTTACCTTCTACAATGCCAAAACGTCCAGCATACATTCTAGCCCCAATATAAGGACTTGAATCAATATCGATAGGCTTTCCTTGAAGTTTGCTTACCTTGTTTTCAAACTCCCGAATAGGTGCAAAGCGATCGGTAAAAAGACGAGGGAAAACTTGAATAGCTTTTTTGGCTTTATCTAAGAGAGTTGCTGCCGGAGAAAGTTTCCCCACCATCGCATCGATCTGGCTTAAAGCACTTCCTTCTGGCGGTGGTGAGTCAGAACCGATAGGTGTTTCCTGAGGAGGTCTGGGAGGATTACCTGGCGGTGGATCTTTCATCTCATCAGCTCGCTGTTGTTCTGGTGCAGCTATTTGACCTTGGCGCCGTTTTTGAATGAGAGATGTTTGTGATACATCTTTATTAGTGCGCTCAAGTTTCTCTAACTCGGTTTCACCAGGAACTCGATATTTATCTCGTATTTCTGCAGCTTTGACCGCTTTTTGATCTAAGGCAGAGAACGATGTGTTCAGAGGAATGGAAGGTTTACCATCAACTAGGGGTACTACATTTTGTGGATCAAAAATGACTATCTGGTTTAACCCTTTGACACCGTCATAACCTTTCTTTTGCAGAACTTCAGTGATTTTCTCTGGATCGCCGTACTTCGTCGCCTCAGCGTAAAGCTCATCAATTTTGCCTGACCAATTGAAAAGTTTTAATCCTTTTCTAATCTTTGTGTCTATTACTGTTCCGTATAATTTTGCACCTTCACCACCTGGTGTAAGATCTAAATAGACCCCTTTGCCCATAACTCCGCCATAACCACTTGTTTTTCCAGAATCTGTCAAACTAAATCCCTCCTTTAAGATCTTCTCTGGGACAGGAGTGCCATGTTTATATGTTTCTGCACTTAGCTCAGGTATTTGAGTTGGTTTTGAAGGGGAAACTGGAATTTTGTTCTCCATGGCTACTGTTACCAAGTCAGCGTCAGTTAGTTCTGCAACTCGTCCGAGTCGGGTTTTAGCTTCTTGCCCTCCAAGAGCAGTCACAATTTCGCTTCTTTGGGCATCGTTTAGTGTGGCCCTGATTGAGAGTCCCGCAGGCATATTGCGGACTGCTCTGATAACAATGGCTCTTTTATCAGGAATATTTTTCCAGAGGTCATAGTAAAGATCTTGAAATTCTTGCCTAAAGGATTTACCAGTGTATCCTGTTGGGTTGCTTACTTTTGCCAGGAACTCGTAAGCTCTGTTGGCTGTATTCCAGGCTTGATTGAATTGACCCATCTCTTGTGG
>CAZQWX010000111.1:0-4299 GCA_964597255.1 uncultured Gammaproteobacteria bacterium
GTCATAAAAGAAGGTAAAAACCGAAAACACATACATCATGGCGGCAAGATAGGCAATCTTCTTATTCTTAAACAGCTGGAAGGCAGCAAAATAGATACCAACAAGCGCCCCAAATCCCCCGGCAACGGCAATCAGCCGACCAGTGATCACCGGGTCCAGATGGGGCAGAACTTTCATGGCAATGGAAGTAAGCCACATGAACAATGGTGGCTTACCATCAACTAAGGGAAGGTATCGCAATGAAGCGTCTCCCGCCATGATTTGGCTCCAGCGCAGATAGATAGCCTCATCAGTGAAGATGGGAATGATTCCCAAATTAGCCAGCCGGCTGGCAAAAAACACGGCTGTCAGGACAAGCCAGGAGAAAATGTCAAAGCGATATTTTTTTAACAAAGCGCTCATAGATTACGACAACCAAAGGTCCGCTTAGTAAGGTTAAGTATATTACAAATGGCCAGATCGGGTGCTGATAGTCAAACCTAAGAGACACCCAATAGGCGGCATAGGCCAACAGCGAGCTGGCAGTGGTGGCGATAGTCAAGGCCCGAAAACGGGAAACCGGCAAGAAGGGGACGACGACCAAGACCCAAATCATATACCAGTTCCAATAGGCCGCCAGAAAAAATAATAAGTAGCCGAAGAGTGTTTGGGCAAAAACCAAGAGCGGATCACGATGGGCAAAAACAACGCGGAGCATCTGAATGACCAGGAAAAGCAGTAAACCAACGGTCAAAAGTAGCTGGAGCCTTGGCAGAGTTTGATGAACCAGCATGGGCAGTGATTGCCAATAAACCGAGATGCTGTTTCCCGTGCGAGTTGCCACCAAGAGTAAGCCAACACCCATCTGCCAATAAATAGCCATGACAATGCCGGCAAAGGCAATCAGAAATTTAGTCAGGGCCAAAAATTGTTTTTTTCCAAAATAACTGCCCGCCAGAAAAACTGCCAAGATTAAGGCGGTAGTTTTTACCTGAACAGCCAGCGCCAAGAACACCCCGGCCAGGATTGGTCCTTGAGAGAGAAAGAAAAACACCGACACCAGCATAAAGAAAATCATCAAAATATCGTTATGGCCAGAGCCGACGGTCTCAATGACAAACATGGGATTGAGAAACACCAAAGCCAGCCCAGAGGCCAGATTTTTTGGAAAGAATCGGGCAAGAATTTTATAGGTGGCAACCAGCGCTGCCAAAACAAACAGGAAAACTACCAATTTATGTAAGGCCAAATTATCGAGAAGGTCCGGATTGGCGGCCGGCGTTGCCAGGTTATAAAAAAACTGATTAACGCCACCATAGATTCTGGTCTGGTTGGTCCAGTCGGCCAGGCCAAAATAGGGATCGGACTTAAATTGCGACGGCAAGGTGGTCCAAACACTGTCGTGATAAACCACCGCAATCCGGTCCGAAAGAATATAGCTGAGAACGTCGGTTGACAGCACCGGATAGGAGAAGAACACCACAACCTGAAGAATAACGGCCAGAAGTATAACTTTCTTAGCGGACAGACCGGCTCGCAACACGCGAATATAAAGATAAAAGGCTGACAGAATAACCAGAACAAAGAGCAAAGTCGGCAGGGTGTTAAGCCAGTGGTGAACCAAAAAGACCCTGATGGAAGCCAAGAAACTGGCAGCTTCGGGGTAAAACCGGGAGGAAATGACGGCAATGGCCCGTTGATCTCTAAAGAACAGAATCCAAGAAAGGACTGTGTAACCGGCCATAACTAGGATTAATGAGACTCCTCGCAACAAATTGACGGGGTCTCTTTGGCTCAGATTCTCTTCTTGGAGCCTGCTCATCTTGTGTTGCAGAGAGGGAGATATTCGCAGACCCAAGAATAATCCGGAAAGAAGTTTATTGGTTTTCATAGATATCAAAAACCGTGTGGCCGGCCGGGTCAAAAATTGTTTTAAGTACTCTAGCATTCTTTGGTGTCTCTGATGGAGCGCGAACTAACAGGCAACCAGGTTTATTTGCACTGCCGAAAGTATATTTGTCAAAGCCATAGATATACCAGAAGCCATACCAATCACGACTGACATTTCTGGTCTGCCAATATTTTTGCGGCGGGTAATGGTTATAGAGCAGAAAATAGATATACGGCCGGCCGTAGGTTTCGGTGACATTAACGCAGGAATAATTTTTCTCGACCGAGGACACATAATCCACCATTTGTTTATAACCATATTGCCAACCGGCAGAAGCGGTAACCGGATAGACAAAATAGTAATCATGGAGATAGAACATCAGGGCCAGAAACACCACCGGCAAGAGCAGATAGCGCCACCGACGAAGCGCTTTACCCAGCTCAAAAAGCCCGATAGCGACAAAAATTTGCGGGATGGGCAACATATTAAGCGTCCGCAAGGCATGGGGGGTTTCCCGGGCGACAGCGGCGGGAATGGGAGCCAACAGCAGCCAGGAAAACAGGATGGCCGTGGTTTTGTCGTGTCTTTTAACGACAAAAAAAAGGCCGGCAAGTAAGAATGGTAATTCCCACCAATACATCTCCCCGACTGTTTGGATGGACAGCCGGTTGTTAACATCGCCAGAATAAAACAAAAAGTCGGCACGGAACGTGTCTGTATAGTGCTGGATAAATTCCAGAGAATAGACAACCCGGCGGTTGTGCAGCAGGTCTGACCACCAGGTGTGACCATCAACGGCAATACGTTGATTTGACAGTTCAATGGGCGCCAGATCATTAAGCCAACTGACCTCCTCAAAACGTAGCTGAGCTTCACGGGTGCGGGAATAGAGCAACAAGGGCAAGACCAAAAGGAAACTGACAACGCCGAACAGGAGGTACTTCCGCCAACTCGCTAACACCTCCCGATAGAAAATTAAGGTTAGGGCAATAATAAGTAACGGGACAAAAATCTTGTGGCTGTTGAAGGTATACATTGAGCCGACAAAGAAGACTGACGATAAAAGATAGAGAATAAAATTTGGCGAGCGAAGGGCCCGGAGAAAAAAATAAGCACCGGCGGCACACAGCAGGGTTGCCAAATTAGCTTCAAAGGCGCCCCGACTAAATTGGATCGCCCAGGGCGAAACTGCAACTAGAAAGGCTGTTAATAAGCCGACTTTATCCTGATCTGTCAACTCTTTTGCCAGAAGGAAACCGAATAGTACCAAGAGCGTACCAGCCAGAGCTGAGGGCAAGCGAACCGTAAAATCTGACAGACCAAGAAGTTTAATGACTGCGGCATCGGCATAGATATAGCCTGGCGCTTTATAGTCGCCAAAGGCAATAAAGCGGGTGACCGGGAGAAATTCACCGTGTTCATCATGCAGTGTTTCAGCAATAGAGAAAGCGTTATAACCCAAACTGGCCTCATCCCAATAAAGCGACGGTGGCACGTAGTCGAGGTGAAAAACACGAAGACAAAAAGCCAAGATTAGAATAGCGGTGAGCAGCCATTTAGTTTTCATCGGTTAGCTTTATTACCTATCTTCATAATACTTTGTTGGAGCTTAGTTACGACAGTGAAAATCCCAACAGCAATAGTAAGTCCCCATGATCCCCAAAGCAAGAGACCCCGAATGGTGCTGTTCACCGGAAATTCGAAGAGCGGTGAGAGAGGCGCCGCCAGAACCAGTAACAACCAAAGCCATTGATGTTTGTGAATTAAGGTCATAAGACCAATGCTAAAAAGAATAACACCTATAATAGTGACTGTTCCGGCAAGATAGTCTGGAGAGAAATAGGAGAGATAACACCGCAGCAAGTTGTTGGCCAAAAAGAGTGGCCAATTATGCAGGAATCTAGTTAGCAGGACCCCACCTTGACCATCACCGGTTTGCATCTCCCAAATCAAGTGGGGCAGATCTAGAAGAATACGCGGTTGAGTACAAGTGAAATCAAAGTTCATAGATACCATAGATAGGAGTGCCGTTGGGCAACAGAATTTGATGAGTGACATTAATATCTTTAGAAACAACCCACCAAGGAGCCAGAACTAGAGTTTTTTGAGAAGGATTAGCGACTAGATCAGACTGGACAGGATTATAAAAGTGATATTTACCAATGGTATCCAGGTTATGGCCTGAGTCTTGAATCAGGTGGGGGTCGACGGGTAAATAGAAGAGCAGATACATTGGGGGTAAATCGGTGGCGATATCGATCTGGTTATAATGGGTACTTTCTTGGGCCAAAAAACTCACCGCTTCTTTGTTCCCCGCCTGCCAGTCAGCACCAAAAGCAGCTGGATAATAGAAATAATACAAGTGGATGTAAAGCAAGAAAGCGTAAGCAACGATGGCAGATAATGGCAGTACCCAGAATTTCCAGTAG
>CAZQWX010000112.1:0-16502 GCA_964597255.1 uncultured Gammaproteobacteria bacterium
ACTCGTTCATCGGCATCAATAAAGAGAACCCAATCCCCTTTTGTCTTTGTGAGACCAAAATTATGTTGGGCAGCAAAATCATCACCAAGATGACGTTGAAAAATCTGAAGTTTTGGTTTTATTTCTGCAATTATTTTAATTACTTTTAGAGTTCCATCGGTGGAGTAATCGTCAATAATTACTATTTCATCACACCAAGCTACTGATTGCAGACAGTAAGCAATGTTTTTTTCTTCATTGTGGGTTAAAACTATCGCACTAATCATTGCAAGGAATATATATTAGTCTCTGGAAAGGTTGCCACCAGCTGGAGTTGAGAAAAATTTGTTATTCTTTCTTGCCAACTGGCTGGCGTTAAAACTAATTCGATTTTAAGTGTTTTGAGATAATTAATCGACTCCGGTGATGGGAAATTCTTTTGGAGATAGAATACTTTGTCTTCCCACTCTTGTGGCGAAAAGCCGGAATAGCCGTTGACCATTGGGTGCCAGTGGATGGTGGAATAATATTCTCGCAACGTTTCCTGACCGAAACCGGAATCACTCCAATTATAAATCGGAAATTGAATTATCGCTGCTCCAGAATAGTTCTTAGATAGCCAAACCTGCTCGGGAGGAAAGTCCTTAACAGGCGGAACAGTATAATATGAGAACGGGAAAGCAACTTCTAGTAAAATCAGTAAGGACAATAAAACCAATAAAGCTAAATTTATCTTCTTCGAAAAGTGGATGGCAATAGCCATGGCCAGGGAAAAGGCAGTCAGAATGATCCAGCGCGATGGCGTACGGAAACCAGCAAAGCCGGGAACGAGATAGTAAAAAACAAAATACGGCAAGGGCATACCCTTGAGCGGGCCAATATGGATAGTGTTGCGAACAATATGCAAGGCTGGTCCCAAAGCCAGAATAAAGGAAACTGCGGCGATACACAGCCAGAAGCTTTTGTTTCGCCAGATCTCTTTCGGTTGGACAATTTTAGACCGATGAATAGATATAAACATCACCATCAAAAGTATGAGAAAAACGCTGCCAAAATAGGCTGGAGTAGCATCTGGAGCTGGAGGCAGAATAGTACTTAGCCGACTGGCCAGGCCGATATTTGCCAGATCAGGAAACTGCAGCGAAAAATGAATAGCATCAGTGATCGGTCGACTATAGCCAAACTGGTGTGAGACCCAAAAATAAGGCAACAAGAATGGCAAGACAATCAGTCCAGCAATGGTTGTGGAGACAAAAATAGCTTTTAGCTCGATTTGTAACTTGTTGTGCTGATACAGAAAAAAGAGATAGGCAGCCAAAATAGTTAATAAAAAATATAAAAACAGTGCTGTTGTTAAAGTAGCAATGACAAAAAACAAGACATATAGTCGGTACTGCTTCTTCGGGAGGAAATAAACAGTCAGAATGACCGGCCAGAAATTGAAAACTTGGAGATGGGCCATATATGAAAGATGACTGGTGGAAAAAGTGAATAGTATAGCTGTTAGAATTGATGCCTTTTCATCATGGGTAATAAAAGCTGCCAGCAAGTAAAGTGAGAAGCCGGTTAGCATAAAGCCAAGGAGAAAGTTGAGATTGTAAGCCAACAATGGTTCACCAAAAACCCTAACAATTGGGGCCACAAGCAGTGCCTGTGGCAACATGAAGTCAGAGAAGGCTAAGGTGTTGTGATAAGGATAAAAAATATTAGCATTGAAAAAATGAGTGATATCTGACAACCCATGAATGTCCCAATTAAGATACCAAGCGATTAGAAGTCCGTCATGGCTGTCGATAATTGCCGAATTCAGGTGTAGAATTAAGGGCCAGGTGACAACTAGTGTGAGCAAAACCAAGATAGCCAAGACAAACACTTTCCTCATGGTCATATTATTACTCTTCGGCCTGTTTCTTGCCAGTCGGCTGATTAATCTTACGATCATCCCGATCGTTAATGATGAGGCTAACTATATCTTCTTCGCCAAGTTGATTGCCGATACCGGACGTGGCTGGTTTATTAGTTTGGTTTCCGGAAAACCTCCTTTGCCGCTTTGGCTCATGGTTATACCTTTAAGGATACTGCCTGATAACATGTATCTTTTTGCTGGCCGGTTGCCGTCAGTCCTGGCCGGTGTTATTGGTTTTTGGGGTATGTATAAATTGACAGCTTTGCTGTTTCGTTCACGCCTCATAACTTTAATATCGTTGGTATTATTTACTCTTTGCCCTTTCGTTTTGTTCTATGACCGGATTGGCCTGTTTGATGCTTTACTATCGGCATTTTTGATTTGGTCTGTTTACTATGCCCTTAAAACTTCACAATCTGAAACTGTTCGGGATGCAATACTCTGGGGAGTTTTTTTTGGGCTGGCATTATTGTCCAAACCGACGGCCTTGTTATTTTTTGGTCTGACGGTTTTGATTTTTCTCCTTTGGGGAATAGTTAGTAAACCAGTGTCTTGGAAACGAATTAATCTAATTTTAACCGCCCTTGTCATTGGTTTTTTCCTGCATAGTTTCTTGATTTTCTCCCATGGCTTTTCAGATTACGTCCATCGGGCTTTGGATTATACCTCCGGACCTAATACTATCCATACAGTTAACAGGTTAGTAGTCCTGGCCAATAACCTTGGAAGTTCATACTCTTGGATAATTAATTTTTGCACTTGGTCAATTGTCCTGTTGGGTTGCTTGGGACTGCTTGTACTGTTAAGAAAAAATTTCCGAATTGGAGTCAGTCTTCTTCTGGTGTGGCTTGTGCCAATAATTATTCTCTCCTTTTTTGGTGGCGTTTATTTTCCCCGTTATTTCTTGTTCACAATACCATATATTCTCCTGCCGGCCGGTTATTTCGCTGGGTCAACAGTGGAGTTGCTATCAAAAAAGAAGGGTTTTATGTTCTTGATTACCACCGCATTTTTTCTGGCTAGTTTATTTCCGGCTGCTGTTTATGACGTTGATCTGCTCACTAATCCGCCGGCGGCCCCGTTGCCGGCCATTGAGAGCTGGCAATATATTACCGGTTATCCGGGATCGTATGGCTTCGCGCCAATCTATAAGTACTTAGATCAAAAACTCACCAACGGTCCGATTACTTTGTTCGTCCAAGGCAGCCAAAGTCATTTCCCTAATGCCTTCCGGTTATATTTCTGGCGCAATCCTAGAATAACCATTATCGAAAAGTGGCCACTGACTGCTATTACCCCAGATATTCTAGCAGCTGAGAAATATAGTCAAGTTTTTCTAGTAGTTCGGCACAATCAAGCCGCTGACGAGTCAGATATTCTTAAACAATTACAACTGACTGTTTTAATGAAAGGCATGAAACCGAGAGGACAAGATAGTGTATACTTGACAAAAATTCAATGGAAATAATAATCACTGATGCTTATGCCAGGTCTCATATATTTGAACCGCCAGGTTGGTTTATCAAAGCCGCCCGATTGACAAAAGAGCTTGGCAGCATTGAAGAGGCAGTGAATACACTAGAGGGAGTTGATCACAGCTGGGCAAGAATTATAGAAGGGATAAATAATTCTGTACGAAACTATGGGGATCCAGCTGCCGAAGAAAAATTTAGTGAGCAGCTAGCAGAAATCAGGGCAATCAGAAGTAGTCACGAACATAGAATTATGTGGGTGGACTCTGAAATTACCAAAGCAAATAATCGACAACTGGTGAACCCGAAGGAAAAACCAGATTAGACCAGTCTTTTGGGGGTTGCCACCAGGAGTCAAAGTCACGGGCACGTTTAACTTTGTCCAGATTCAGTTCGGCCACTGAGAGCGTCAATCTCTATCAGATCACTTGACCAAAGGAGGAGAGCCCTGGGCGATTTGAGACCAAAACCCGTTGGAGTGTGCTGACATCGTCTTTCGGCAAATCAAGGTTAAAGGTGCGCAAGTTTTCGACCATGTGATCTGGTTCATGGGTCTGAACGATTGGCACCACCCCCAATGAGCGAACAACATAGACACCAAGTTGAGCCAGAGATATGCGACGGGCCTGGGCAATTTCCGGTGCCGGTCCACTGGTCATATTCGGCACCTCTCCTTTTCCGACAGCCGACGACCCAAAAAAGACTAGACCTTTTTCGTGGCAAATAGCCAAAAGTTGAGGGAAGTCCGGTCTGGGCTTCTGAATATGGGCACGAGCTTGATAAAGAGTCACCTGGCCGTCGGTCACTTCCAAGCCATGGCGCAACTCAGTCGGCGGAAAATTGCTGATGCCAAGCGCTCCAAATTGTCCATCACTCAAGCAACGAACGAGCTGACCAAGGAAGCTGTCCATAGTCCCACCTGGCTCCATGCCCACGTTCCATTTATCATGGACAAAGACGATGTGGGGTAAAAAACCAAGTCGTTTTGTGCTTTCGTCCACTGCCCGGTATGCATTATTGTCGGCACTGGCACCAACTTTGGTGGCAACGAGAACGCGGTGGCGCTGGTCGGGACTGAGGCCGGAAACTGCCCGGCCAACCAACCGTTCAGAATTACCATAGATGCGAGCCGTATCAACCACGACATGATGGTCGGATTTTGGTCCGCCAAGAGCCAAAATAATTACTGTCTGAAGTGTAGAAACGGCTTTGTCTGGGTCAGTGCTATCTTCAACAAAATAACCGTTGGAGAGTCTTTCATTGGTAGCTCCATAGCGACTGGTACCAATGGCCAGGGCCAAAACATCTCGCTGGGTCTTCCGACCAGCCTGTAACAAAGTGATTGTTTCTTTAGAATTGAGCATATATCCAAAACACTCTCACCAACGTCGATTATATAATACTATGGGTACCAGGGCTAGTTTTAATAGGCGGGACTTGAAAGAGTATACTTAATCTATGCCAAGGATGGGCCATTTTGTGGAACGTTATCAAAACAGTCCCGAGGCGGTGGCAATCAGGGAATTCAAAAAGCAATATGGATTCTCGGATGTTCGATTGGCTGCTCTGATTGGTCGGACCAAGAACGTTGGAACAAGGGCGGCACACGGAATAGCTGGAGTAGAAACCACAAGAATGCTGCTCGAGGCCACAGAGCAGTATAGGCAGCAACATTCTGCTCCTGATTCAACCCTGCCAAACAGATAATGTTTGGTTTATCTGGAACCATTTGTTTTTCTGAACTCCGCTGGCGGGTTTTGGATTTGCGCATAGTCTAAAACTTCATATATAGCTGAGGGACCAATCAGTTTACCAAATGTAGTACCACCAGAATTTGTGTTTATTCTTCCCCAGCGGGATATTCTTCGCCCAAAACATGGCGGCTGATCATCTGGATGCTTGTCACGTCCAAAGTTATTTGTCTGGTGATCATATGACTGTTTTTGTTGGGGCCAAGGTAAAGTTATGTCAATTCTTATGGTTCTTCTGGCAAACGGACAGTGGTTCGTGTCACTGCTTGGGTTATCCCCACGGTTAAGTGAACACTCACGGGCCGCCCGGCAGTTAACTATAAATTCCATGGGGGGATTATACTTATTTGGCGATCCAATCTCAAATGTTTCTGAACTTACTCAGTTAGCCAGAGGAAATTTTTTGAGAGTGCTTTTTAGAATATCAGACTCCTTGTGAGAAAAACAAGACTGGTCTTTGAGCAATAGGAAATACTATGGTGGAGGTGTGACTATTGAAGGAGATGAAGGGGTAGAAACAAGTCTAAACCTTGAGGCACTCAGAGCTAACCTAGAAGCTAAAACATCTCCCACACCCACAAAGAATCAAGATACCAGCTGTCGTATGGAACATGAAGTTGGTGGTTGCAATCATCCAGGATTGGTTCGCTGCAAAGCTTTTTCTAATGTCGGATGGCGATCTCAGGGATTGTGCGGACCAGCATGTTCTCATTACACCCCGCACCGGACTGAATATTCTGGATCCGTTGCTAAGAGATTAGGCAATGTCAGAAAAAGATGTGAATTATTTTAAGGAAATATTTGCCATCTGGTGGTTCTAACACTATAATCGGCCTATGCCTTTATTCACTTTTAGAAAAAACGGAAAAACTGAAGAGGTTGGAGTGTCTCGCAACGTTCGTATTAGGGTTGATCATGGTGACATACTGACAACATTTGCTGACTCTCCTGCTGCAGCTGATAAATTACGTCAACGAGAATTTGCACGAGCGCGTGTTAGTACTGCGGAAAGCGACGACAGAGGTCAGGTCTTTTTTCTCAATGGTCCCACTGATGTGGTTGGGACCCCCGTCTTGGGAATAGGATTTATGCGAAATGCTCTCCCTATGCTCCGAGCCATCAACACTCGAAAAATTGCTATGGCTGACGCCGCCCCAATGCCTAAACGACGGAGGCAATCTTAAGCCATAAAAGATAGCCCCAGGCCAGGGGCCGGACATACCACGGCACCCACTTGTTGACGAAGAGAAAGTTAGATTTAAGGATTTGTTTTCTCTTGAATTGATCATTTGTCACTCTGTGTTCGGCAATTTGGTGGGTAACGACCACATCGTGGTTAACGACAACAGAAAAACCAGCCAGCTTGGCCCGGTGGCAAAAGTCGACGTCTTCAAAATAGAGAAAATAGTGTTCGTCGAGGAAACCAACCTTCTCAAAAACTGTCTTTCGGATTAACATGCAGGCTCCGGAGACGAAATCGATATCAGTCACAATGTTCATAGTTCGTAGTTCAGAGTTAGTAGTTTCACTGTGTTTCGGTCGACCGATGAACCAATTAATTTTTCCGCCCAGGTCAAAAATCTTTTCCCCTCCCCGACTGAAGGTCAAAATAGGGGAGACCACATCACCTGGGCCCTCAACCAACTTTTGAATGGCACTCTCCCCGATCTGCGCGTCAGGATTGAGCAGCAGTACTGCTTCCGCCCCCTGCTCTAACGCCGCCTTTGCTCCCCGATTCACCCCGGCAGCAAAGCCAAGATTGGTTGAGTTTTCCAAGACTGTAATATTCTTTTTCCCTTTAACCAATTCTTGAATTCGCACCTTGCTGCTGTCTGAGGAAGCATTGTCCGCCACCACTATCCCAGCCACCGACGCAAAGTCTGCTAAGTTTTTGACCAGTTCGAGTACCTTCTCTCCCCCATTGAAATTAACGATGATTACTATAACTTTAATCATTTTTTTCGAGCAATTATGATTACTTGGTCACCTAGTCCCGTCCAATTTGCCAGGTTGGTCAGCAAGAAAAACGCAATTTGTTTAAAACCACCCGGCTGATAGTCCAGACTAGTTGTAACCACCTTGTCAATTTTATACCCTTGAAGCTTAATTAGTCCGACAAGGGTCGCGGGGGAAAACTGCCAGACATGCTGAGCCGGCTGTAAACCGTACCACCGGCAGTGGAAAAGCCAAAACATTAGTGAGCGAATGTTGGGACAGGCCACCAGAATCAGACCATTGTTCTTCAGTAAAGAATTGGTTTTCGCTAGAAAGTTCTGTGGGTCTTCAATGTGTTCCAGGACATGCTTGAGAACGATGACATCAAACTTTTTCTTGGTTTTATAATCCGCAAGCGAGCTGTGGCTCAGCGGTACACCTAGCGCCTTCCTGCCGACTTCAATAAATGGTTTGGCTTCATCAATTCCGCAGGCAACAAAGCCACGTTTTTGGGCCTCGGCAACCAGCCAGCCCAGCCCACAACCAACGTCCAGAAGTTCACCTGAGGTCATCGGCAGGAGATCAAGCAACTCGCGGCTGTAACGTCGAAAATTCTCTGCCTCATTTTTGAGTTGCCGGGCAGACTCAGTTTTGCTTTGATAGATGCTTTGATCGGGGTAATTAGTTTTGACTTGCTTGTCTGTGGAAATCTGGTGACAGTTTTGACAACGAAACAGCTGAAAACCTTGGCAAGTTAAAACTGTTTCTTGTTGGTTTTGGCCACAGAGTTGGCAGGAAATGTCAACAAAAGCCTGTTTCATTTCCCAGCTAATAAGTTTTCATAAACCTGCTCTAGTTTCTTGGCATATACTTTTCTGTCAAAGAATTTCTGTGCCCTTGCTAATGCCATTACTGATAGTTGTTCATGTTTAAGATTATTATTAATAAGTTCTTCGGCAGTTACCCCAAGGTCTCCCCATTCAGTTATAATTCCAGCTTCACCAACTACTTCGGGAACTGAACCGACGTTTGTACCAATTATAGGTAACCCACAGGCCATGGCTTCAATTAAAACCATCCCATATTGTTCTACCCAGGATTTTGATCCTATAACAGGATGAAGTAATGTATCACAAATTGAATATACTTTTGGCATATCTTGATAATTAACAGCACCCAGTATATGTATCTGTCCTGAAAACTTTTCCTTCACTAGTTCTTGAAGCAATCCTTTTTGACTACCCATGCCAACAACTACTAATTCAAGATTCATGTATTTTTTAAAAATACTTCCGTAATCTAGAACAAACTGTAATAGTCCCTTATCTTGTTCTAATCTTCCAACAAAAAGAAGCTTATGATTATTATTTCTTTTTACTCCCATGAACGACTTGATACTTTGCTCATGAAAATGCTCTAAATCAACGCCCGGTTGCAGTATGTCGATCTTATTCGGTTGACATCCTTCTTGAATTAATGCATCTCGAGCCCCATTGGTCACTGCTAGGAATTTATCTATGAACTTCAGTGCCTCATGTTTGTATTTCTTTCGTCCCCTGATTCCCTCATTGCTGAATGGTATGTTCTCCCATACTGTAGAAACGAGAAATTTAACCTTTTTGTTTTTCTTAGCTCGAACACATTGGTTTGTGAATCCGTAGTATGTTTCTGCACAGTGAGCAACATCAAATCCAGCTAATTTATTCTCTAACCCAAATAGTAAATGAGCATCGATAAACAGGCGATTCAGTATGGCCATTCTTGTTTTCGAGATTGTACCTAAATTTAAGTCAACAGGACTAAATAGTGACAGTTGTTTAACATTGTCTGGCAGGTTAAGATTGCTGATTGGTTTTAGGCCAGTGAACACGGTTAATTCTTCACTTTGGGCTAACGGCCAAAAGTTCTGTAGTTCCCATGGGTTACAGAAATCACCCCTGACAATGGCTATTTTCATAGAATTAGGTGTAAGTGAGTTCCCAAACTTTCGTTTTTTCTATCAAATTATACAGTGCAAAAAGAAAACTTGTAGTGATACCAAGAACTCCATCCAATAAACCAAGTTGTATGAAATACAACTTGACAAACGTCTTTATTGGTGCAAAAACAACTTCCACAACAGTAGCTCTCTTGTTTTTCGCAATAAACTTAGCATCGATTGTTGTGTACTTGTTTGTTTTCAGAATAAATTCAAAGATATTTCTATAGTTATAATGATCATAATAACTATCTATGTATCCTACCTCTCCATCCACTGTAATTTGTTGATGAAATCTAATTGGATTGTAATGCCATTTACCGTTTCGAACTAGCCTAAGTTCGTGAGAATTGCTTTTAACGAAACCATGTTTTACCTGTCCACCAAACATAAAGATTCTGTTATACAAATTCATACCGTTGACTGTTTCATCATTTTGACTCAGAAAATTCTTTATATTTTCTTGTAGTTTTTCTGATAAGACCTCATCGGAGTCTAATTTTAATATCCAGCGGCCTGTTGCTTTTTGCATGCCAAATTTTCTGTTGCTATCAAAATTCCCATTAGTTGGGAAGCGAGTAAATATTTTTGCGTTATATTTTTCCGCTAATTCAAGTGTCCTGTCGGTTGACCTCATATCAATAACTATAATTTCATCAGCCCACATCACTGATTTTAAACAGTTAATGAGTTCGGTTTCGCAATTGAAGGTGGGTATAACTACTGATAAGTCCTTTTTTGCCTCTTGTTTTTTCATTTAATTGGTATCTTACTATAAAGTGAAAATGCAACTAATCTTCAGCAAAATGAATAGATTTTATTTCCTCTTTCTATCTATTTTAATTATTTTATTTGTTTCTCAAATTATATTTTTCTCAAAAACTGTCAATGCCTCTCCTCTTATATGGAAACACAGCTATGGTGATGCACTCAATGTTAGCGTAATTGTAGCATCGAAGCAAAACCAGAATAAAATATACGCTTCCGTGGTTAAAAATGGAGATTTTGATTTACTTAAATCACAAGACAGTGGTAACTCCTGGAATAGTATTAAATCTAATTTACCATACGGAAGCGATATTAACTATATTTCTATTTATAACAAGAATGATTCGATCATTGCTGTTAGTCTTTGGTATGCAGGTGTGTTTATGTCTGAAAACAGTGGCACTTATTGGTCGAAGATTTCTTCATATTATTTCCCAAGAGCGGTTGCAATCAGCCCAATTACTAATGAAATAATTTTTATAGGGATTGGTGGCAATAATGATAGTAATTCTGGAATTTATAAATCAATAGATAAAGGCTTCAGTTGGACAAAAATCACTACTCTTGGCAGTCTAAATAATAGCCAAATTAATATTGACAGGTTTAATCCTCTTAGACTTTTTGCTGATATTGGTGGACCTCTCTATAGGTCCGATGACGGAGGCAACACTTGGACTAAGTTACCACTTTTCAATGCGTATTCATCAAACACACTAGTTGATACACAATACTCTAATATCTTATTTACTGGTAGATATGACATTGATGAGGGTGTGTATAAGTCAACGGACAATGGCGATAGTTGGAAATGGCAAACGAATGGTCCAATTGGAAAGATTACGCGTTTGGCCCAGGACAGCAACGGAATCTTATATGTCACTAGGGTTGGTAATGGTGGTGGTATTTGGAAAAGCACAGATCGAGGAACAACTTGGGAAAATATTAGCGATCCATTATGGGGTGATGGTCAGAATGTAGACACGGTAGATATCGCTGGAGAAAAAATTTTCGTAGGAGTTGAGTATAAGGGTATTTTCTGGGCCTATACGAATGGGGATCCGCCGGATGAACCACCCACTCCAACTCATCTGGCCTGTCAAAATAATACTTGCATTGAAGTTAACGGTGCTGGGAGTGATATTTGTCAATCTGACGCTAACTGTGCTCCTCCCCCACCACTCACCCATATGATCTGCCAGAACTTTGCCTGTGTTAAGGTTGACGGAACTGGTTCTGATAGCTGTCAAACCAGCTATGATTGTCGGCCAAATCCTGTGATCTTTATTCCTGGCTTCTCTGGTAGTTGGTCGCATAAAGGTCTGATTGAAAATCAACCAACAACATACTCTGACTGGAAGCTGATACCAATTTTTTCTGATGATGCCTATCAACCACTCATTAACACCCTGCAGAATACTGGTCTGAAACAAGATATAAATCTCTTCACTTTTGCCTATGATTACCGGCAATCGGTCGCTGACTCGGCCAGCTGGTTAAACAGTTATCTGTCAAATAAAGTTACACCTCAAAATCCCGGTCTTAAAACCAATATTGTAGCCCACAGTATGGGTGGATTAATTGCAAGATACTGTTTTGAGAAGATCAACGGCTGTGCCGATAAGATTAATAAGATTGTAACAGCTGGCTCACCTCACCAGGGAGTATTGGAAGCCTACCAAGCCTGGGAAGGTGGCCAATTTAATGAGACCAATCCGGTACTTCGGGCAGCTGAGGAAGCGGCAATTCGAGTCTTTGATCCATTGTATCTGACACGCAAAGACATTATTCAACACAAGTTTCTTGGAGTGAGTAACATGCTACCGACCTTCGACTACATTCTCGGGAAACCGTATGTCACTTTGTCATCAAAAGCTAAAAACCCACTTTTGGAATCGCTCAATCCGACCAGTACTAATTTTACATCCAGTCTATTGGCTTTCTCTGGCAGCAACCTTCAAACTCCATCACAATTTGTGGTTACGTCGCCAAATCCTGTGGAGAAAATTCTCGGCTTATGGATTGATGGCAAACCGACCAAGATAAACACAGCTATTGGCGACAGCACTGTTCTCCAATTGAGTTCAGCAGTCGGCGGGGCGACAAACCAGAACTTTCCCCTGGACCACAAGAACTACCTGAACACCTCCGATTCGTTACAAGCTGTTTTAGATTGGTTTGGTCTGTCTGGCAAGATTGACACTTCGGTCAATCATATCCACTCTGTCATGGTTTTGATTCTTCACTCTCCGGCTACTTTTAAACTCACTGATGGGTTTGGTAACCCAGTCGGCGCTAAGGCTGACGACCAAACCATTTTTGTGGAAAATCCCTCGGGAAATTTTAATTTGACACTGACTGGTACCAGTGGTGGAAAGTATCAATTGGACACGTTGTTTTCAGACGGTAACAATGTTTTGACAAAGATGCTATTTGGCAAAATTAATGATCAGCAGATAAAAACATTACAACTTTACTTGGGCTCTTCTGGTCCGACATTTATCTCTCCAAGCGGCAATAATATATATTTGGACAGCTTCCTATTGGCAATGGCAGATTTGGATAAAAAATATCAAAACAACATAGGTACCACCATCAAACTTCTGCTAATTAATGCCAAAAATGCTACAACTCGACAGGTAGCGATCAATGGCTTGGTAGGTTATTACTATATTTTAATTAGCGACCTTAATGGTCAATCGGACCCGGTTGTCAGAAGTAAAATTATGACTGCAAGTGAGGAACTATTGAATTTGGCTACTTATATGAACCAACAATATGGCAGTCAGCCAGCTGAAAATTTAGTTAATCAAGTAATGACTACTGCAAAACAGATTTTGGCAGTGGGTGAAAATTTTAAATCACCCAAAGTTTCCCAAGCGGCAAATTGTCTTTTTGTGGAAGACCAACTAAACCTGGCAAAACAAGAATTAGTTTCTGGGGACAACTTTTCTGCCCTGCTGCGGGCAAGATCAGTGCCACTGATAGTGTTATGACTTCTATGAAGTTAATGTTTGGAGGGCCTGAAGTTAAACCCATCAGCGTCTGGGATAGTTCCCCTGATCCTTTCTATAACCTCATTTGGGTCACCTTGTAAAATTGCCTCTCTTCTATATTCATTTAAACTACTACTCCCTGACGCTCCCACCGAAAAATAGTCTTGCATGTCTGTAATTAAACCAGCAATCAAAACCTCATCCAATATGTGATCTGAGTGATCCAACATTATCTTGTGGTCCTCATCGTGTGACGTCTGAACCAAAATCCCGTGCTGTAAAACGAGATAACGGACAGTATCGGCACGACCAACAAATTTGCAGAGTCTTAACAGCTGATCACCACTCTCAAGTTCGGCTACCATAATGTGATTATATAACCAAAAGACCAATCATCAACTTTTCTGCCCTGCTGCGGGTAGAGTCGGGGCCATTGATAGTGTTGACTGATACGATTATCTGAGTTTAAGGAATGCTTCGGTAGCGGCATCAATTTCTTCCTGCGAAAAAGTCTCACTTAAAAACTGTTTAGCCCTGGCCATGCTCCAACCTTCTTTATAGGCACGTTTTGACAGAAGAGCATCGGTGACATCAGCCAAAGCCACAGTCCGTCTATAGCGATATATTTTTTTACGTTCGTTCTCTCTCACCGTTCTTCGGGGATATGGTCGGGCCTGGAATTCATGATGGCCGACAACTATTTCTGCCATTCGATGACTGAACGGCCAGATGAGAACATAGCCAACTTTAGGGTGCGTGTCTAAAAGTTTTCGTTCATCAGCCGTCAACCGTTTCTTTCCTAAAATCTCCCCTGGGGTACCGACTTTACCAACATCATGCAATAATGCTGATGTTGTCACCAGCTCATTGTCTCCAGTTAATTCTCCAGCAATGAATCCAGTTCGAATACAGTGATCGAAACTCTCCAGATCAACGTTGCCAAGCCAATTTAAATTTGTAATTGCCCATGGTCTGGCAGCAAGGAAAGTTAATAGTACGGGTTTGCGGTCAAAGACTTTTGTGGACTCAGGAGTTGTTAACAACATAGCCTGATTAGCGATTACCCCCAGTGGCGTTCCAGAATTTCTACCAACTGTTGTGTCGTCTGAAGTAATTTAATAATTTTATCCAGTCGGTCAATAGATCTTTGTCTTGGCGACCGCCTGACAGGTTCCAGACTAACTTGGACTTCTTTAGGAACACTTTGTCACTTTGTACCAGCAGCTACTTTGGCCAAATTTACCCATGGATTGAGCAATTTCCCATCAGCCGGAAAGACAAGTACCTCATCTGGTTTTGTTCTCCCTAGCACGAAAATTCTTCTCGGCTTGTCTCCAATAATGAAGTCAATTGGTTCTGTCGACCGTCGGTCGGCGGCAGCTATCAGATCCTGGGCTGCATCTTGAGTATTAAAAACCAGAGGAACATGATTTAGGGCCCAGGCAAGAAGACTTTCGGGATTAGCGCTCTTCATATGCTTATCCTGACATTTTAACACTCCATGTCAATGAACGAAGACTATGGGGGCAATCACTAGCAGTTTGATAGTCTCTGGAGCCAATGGATAGTGCAAACGCCTATAAAATGTATTATTATAGCCGATAGTTATGGCAGTACTTATTGAAAACAGGGAAGTCGACGGACTGCTTCTTGATGTGGATGGATCCATGTACAGCCAGGCTCTTGCGAAGTTAATCTTTGACGATATTCAGACCGACATGGTGATCCAACTTCTACTTACCATGGGTTTTTCTTGGTTGAGCGAAGGTCAGGTAAACAGCATGAAAGAAACTTTTAATCAAAGGTCCTCTGAGGTTGCCTCGCACGCTAAAGCATTCATCGAATTTGGTGGAAACGCAGGTGCATACCATCAAATGCTTGATACCGTCGATATAAGCAAACACCTAACTTTTGACCCTGAACTTAGAGAAACACTCTCTTGGCTAGGCCAACACATGAGACTTGGGATTTTCACCTCGGGTACAGAGAAAAAAACAGAGGGAACTTGCAGCACACTGCTTGGCCCAGATTGGCACACTTTGTTTCATACTGTTGTCAGTTATGATACTGCTGGATTACCTGAGGAAAAACCTGGTGAAAAGGCTTTCCGGTTTGCGCTTGAACGATTAGGTACAAGACCCGAGAGGACAGTATTTATTGACGATACCCCGGGTGCTATCATTCCAGCAAGAAAACTGGGTATATTAACGGTCCAAGTGGGGAGAACTGACAGCCCCGAAGCAGCTTTTAAAATTCCAAACATACCAGCTCTTCGAACGCACATTTTGCCTGTTAATTTCTAGTCGCGCTAAGTCCTTGACTCCGCCTCCACACTGTGTGGTAAAATTTTGCCAATGGAAGACAAATCTCAAACTGATGATGGCAGACCTTTCCCGATTGATCAGAAAACTTTTAGCAATTACCAGCGTAGGAAAAAAGAACTACAAGGAACCGGAGTTCAACCTTCAATATTTCGTAAGGAAATACATGATGCTCAAGGTAATGTAACTGGCTATGAAGATGCTGTTGAAGATGTGGTAAGTGGCAAGAAGCCAATCAGCTCAAATAACACATAAACTTCACTAAAATTTCTTTGGCTTTGTAATCAGTCTTTGTTACCGATAAATTATTCCTTCGACGTTTATATTTAAGTTATAATCTTCATATGGATAACGTGGCTGATAAGCTGGAAAAGATTTTTCCGTTGGTGATTGGGTTGGTGGTCACAAAGAATGCCGAGAAAATTAATATGTGTCCGGTTAACTGGCAAGTGGTCTCAACTAAATATGAATTGCCAATTACAGTTTGCATTGGCCTGTCGCACACCAGTTATTCCTTGGATATAATTAAGGCCACCAAAGAATTTACGTTTGCCTTTCCGGCAAAGAGTCAGTTGGAGGATGCGATTTATTGCGGCACAGTGTCCGGAAGAACGGTAGACAAGATCAAACATACAACTTTTAAATTTGAAGGCTCAAAAAAAATCCAGCCTCCACATGTCAAAGATGCAGTGATGAACCTGGAATGCAAAGTTCGGCAAATCATCAGATTAGAAACATTCTGTATTGTCATCGGAAATGTGGTGGAGGTGAAGACGTTAGAAACAAAAGGCTCACTGGACAAGATCTACGCTTTGGGTAAGATGACTTATGGTTCAATTGATAAGATTACTATTGAAAAAGTGGGAAGATAATCCATAAGCCTACTGAACAAATTAGTATTGCCATCGTCGCCGGATAGGTGTAAAAAAGAACTATGGTTGATGAGAAAACTTGTCGAGAGATGTTTCGAATTGCTGATGAGACACTGCAAAATGCGTTTCCTGCCGGAAGTGGTTTTGCTGTTGCGGTTTTAACCAAGAAGGGAAATATTTATCCCGGAGTGTCATACAAATCTGATACGTATACCCTGACGATGCATGCTGAACCAGTCGCATTGGCCCATGCCAATCTTCATGGGGAAAAAGACATAGTTGCTATCACCGGACCCAACTGTCACATCTGCAAACAACTAATCTATGAGAACAGTCTAAGATCAGGCATTGATATCTTGGTGGTGATCAAGGAGGACGGAAAAATAAAGCAAATCCCTATTTCCACCCTTATGCCCTATCCCTGGCCGGAGCAGCCGACGGAGCAAACAAACGAAAAATTTTAGCCTCTTTTTGTGGACCCGGAAGGAGTCGAACCTTCTACTTCCTCGATGTGAACGAGGCGTTCT
>CAZQWX010000113.1:0-1795 GCA_964597255.1 uncultured Gammaproteobacteria bacterium
ACTGTGACCAGAAAGCCGATTGAATGGGCCACCCGGAGCAGTTGAATTGTCCGGATCGCCGCGACGTTATAAATATTTGCCGTCAGAAGCGACGCGTAATAGCCAATCACAAACATGGCCAGAAAACCCAACTTCAACAGGAGGGCAAATAACAGACCGCTATCCCCGCTTCCCAGGATTTCCGGCAGCAGCGGATAGGCCGCCGCCGAGCCCACTGCAAACACTGTCGGCAAGATCGGCAACATCAACCACTCGATGCCAAAAAAATCTTCATCCCGCATCGCCCAGACTGACAGCAGCCAAGAAGCCAATGAAAAGATTACTAACCGATAGCGCCATTGCAGAATCTGTCCCAAGCCCAATCGTGACAAAATAATTCCCGCAAGGAGAACTATTGCCACAATAACGAATTTCTGTCGTTTCGACATTTTTTACTTTCGCTTTGCTTTTGCCGTCTTTGCTTTGGGGATCAGAGTGGTTTTAATGTGGTGAGTAATGGCAATCGCCAGGCCATCAGCCGCATCATCGGGTTTAATAATTTTCTCCATTCGCAGATACTTCCGCACCCCTTCTTGGACTTCTTTTTTCTTCGACCGACCGAAACCGGTCAGAGCAAATTTGACAGACAGACCCTGATATTCAAACACCGGGACATGATATCTGGCCGCTTCTGCCAGGACCACTCCCCTCGCCTGGCCAACCGCAATGGCTGTCTTGGCATTAATCCCAAAAAATAACGACTCGATTGCCATGACATCCGGCTTATGTTTGGCCAGAAGTTTGCCAATCTCGGTTTGAAGATAGAGCAGTCTTTCCGGCATCGCCGTCTCTAACACCGTTTCCAAGCACCCAGCATCGACAAAATCCATCCTGTCCCCCTTACCATTTTTGACCAGGCCAAAACCCAGTCTCGCTGTCCCCGGATCAATCCCAAGAATTAACATATAAAATATAAGGTGTTAATCATTTATTCCATGCTTTACACGCACTCTAGTATCTCTGGCATCCGTCCTCGGAAACGGCCGCGCTGGTGGAGGTGGTAAGATAGGAACAGGAAATAAAGATCGTTGAGACCCTACAGCGACCTTCCGATCAGCCGTCGCTTCGCCAGTATGGGCATCTAACGCTTGTTGTCTCCTCCTATTTTCCTCGTCACTCCGCCTGATTGAATCAGATATATATTTACGCCGGGACTTTCGACGCTCCCCAGGAAGAATATCATGCACTCGTAATATCCAATCCGGTAGTGGGCCATCATTGGTAAGTGACATATAATTTTATACTAGGTATTCACAAACACATCTTGTACGTCGTCCAGATCGTCAATCGCCGAGAGCAATGTATGCACTTTTTCCTCTTGTTCGGGTGAAAGCGTCACCATCGTTTCCTTATTTGGCCGAAAAACCAAACTACCCGTGGTGCCCAATGCCAGACTCACTTTGTGCAAATCTTCCGGCTTAGTATAAACCAAAAAAGCATCTTCTGCTTCTTCAATGTCTTCCGCTCCAGCTTCCAAGGCTTTCTCAAAAACCTCATCATAACTCTGACTGTTTTTAGGCATCTCGATCTCCCCCGCTCTGGTAAACAAATACGCCACTGAGCCTGGAGTTCCCAGATTCCCACCGTGCTTTGAGAAAACATTACGCAGTTCATTAGCTGTCCGGGTACTGTTATCTGTAATCGCTTCCACCATAATTGCCACCCCGGCTGGCCCGAAGCCTTCATAGACCGGATTTTCCAGAGCTGAAGCTCCGCCTTTGCCCAAACCCCGATCAATCGACCGTTGGATATTCTC
>CAZQWX010000114.1:0-3239 GCA_964597255.1 uncultured Gammaproteobacteria bacterium
ATTAGTAACAGTCAAAGGTTGAGTTAGGGAAAATCCCGGATACCAACTGCCCGTTGAGAGAAACGGATCAGCGTAACTTACTTGTAAATCACCGGAGGTCTGGGTTTTAGGAATTGCCTGGACTGGTTGACTTCCCAGGAAGAATAACACTAAGAGTACCATTAATGAACCACACACAAGTTTTTTCATAAAGAGGTGGTAATCACGGTGGCAGCGCCGCTTTGGTCTTTGAGACTAACAGATAACCGGAAATTCTTGACTCCCTGGTTGTAGACGCAGGTTCCCCCAGTAGAGCAGGTTCCCAAAAGGATGTCACCGGAGGAGTGGGAATCACCGGTAATGTCAGCGCTGCCCAGAATACCCTGGGGTACGGTAGAAGTGTCATAAGATAATTGATAAGTTAAAGACTTAAAAGCGCCGATGTGGTCTAAGGTAAAGGAAACATGCTTTTGGTCAGCCCTCAAGGTTAGTTGAGCCGAAGGAGAAGCTGGTGCGCCAGACAAGGTTGCCGGTGGCGGGGTAGGATCATTTAGAGAAGGGTTCATTACACTTGTCGGGTCATTGCCGGAAAGGTTGGCTGCTTTAGGTGTCCCCCAGTTGTGACCGTCCGTGTCCCAGTAAGCAGTAGAGTGACAGGCGGTGTCGTTACAGGTATGCCAGTTTCCTGCCAAGGTACCGTCTCCTGGCGTACCGTTGCGTTCCATTGACTTCCAATCAGATGGACCATTTATTCCCGCCGGCCAACTGCCTGCTGGTGTTTGGTCAATCACATGATTAGTTCCGTCTTTGAAAGTTAATTGCTCACCCGTGTTTACCAGCGAAAGGCCCACTGCTACCTGATCCGCCGTAATACTATCGCTTACGGCAGAGGCATTAGTCGCATAGTGACTAAGCAAGAAATATCCGTTAGCCGGAACTGTTCCTGAGAGAGAAATTGAGCTAGAGCCGCTTCCCGCATTGTCAATTTTCCATCCTATTAAATTGATCTGGCCGCCTGTGGTATTTCGCAACTCAATCCACTCATCACTGGGATTACCAGCTGACCCCATCCACATTATCTCGTTAATTACCACGTCACCAGAATGAGCACTGGGATCAAAAGAGGCCGCGGTGCTGAGAGTCACCCCGGTGACAGCTGCTTGTCCGGAAGTAAAGGAGGCGTAGGTGACAAAACCCGACCGGCCGGCCAGAAAAGAGAGGGTAATCAGAACTGTCGCCAATACCTTGCGGACATTTTTCTTAGACAATCCTTTAGCGGGTTTACGCCGCTGATGTTTGGTGACATGTTTATCATCTTCTGCTGGTTGCATAACTGGTGCCAGAGGAATCTCCCGCCCTTTCCATATTTGCCAAACGCTTCTGGTCTCCTGGACTATAAAGATCAATAACGGCAGGGCGATAAACAAGATAAAACCTGCCGGGGTCTTAAAAAATTCCACCAAGTAGCCGATGAGAGGAAAAGTTATGACAACTTTACCTTCAATACTGGTTTGAGTGATCAGATCAAAATCCGGGACTGGATTGGCGTCTCCTTTAGTTTCAAACCGCCACAGGAGACCAGATTTATCAACTTTGACAATGCGGTGGGTAATATAGACAATTTGTTGGCCGGAAAGGTGCTGATAAGTGACGACATCACCGATTTTCAGTTTGCGATCTGGCGTCCATTGGTCAATCACGACTGATCCTTTAGAGATTTTCGGCTCCATAGATCCGGTCAAGACTGTCCGAGAGTGATAGTAATCCCGGAAAGGGGGAACCAGGGGGAAGACAGACACGATTATCACTAGGGCTAAAACCAGCCCGAAAAGTATTTCTCCGGAAAACAATAATTTCTTAAAAACCCTTTTTTTCATTATCGGTTTCTTAATCAAATTAACCCAACTCCCCAACGGGCAGAGAATTATTTCTCCCCTGCCCGTTGAGAGTCAAAAGGACTATGGTGTCTGGCCAACGAATCCAAGTACGAAAGTTTCAGTTTTTCCTTTGGCGCTGTCATCAGCGCTGGAGAGCATTTGAAACTGTACACTGAATTGCCGTTGAGTATTTCCCCCAGGCAGATTTGATAGCAAGATATTAGCCGACCCGCTGTTCCATTGATCCAGCGTATACCATGAAGTGGACCAACCTGTTCCGGTTTCTCCAAACCTCATCTGGACAACATCTTTAAGCAAATCCCAATCTCCTGTTCCTGATGGCAAATTCGCCACGATCTTTCCGAATGGAACAGATACATCGGAAGTGTTACGCAGAGAGAAAGTATGTTCTGCACCAAGAAAACCGGGGTACATGTTTAATTCTGTAATCCCTAAGGTCGCCCCGTTGGCAGTGGTATCCCAGGCACTACCGGTATATACCTGAAGCCCGGGTGTTGCTGCTGTGAGGACGACATTACTTATGGTTGTTTGGTTGCTAGTAAAAGCAGCATAGGCACCACCAACCAAAAGGGAAGCGGCCGCTGCGATACTTGCTAACTTAATAAATAATTTTCCTTTCATTTTTTTCACCCCCCTTCGCAAGAAATTTCAAAAAATATATTGGCAGACACAAAAAACCAGCCCCTAATAAATTAGTTTGGGCTGGTCACAAACTGAAACGAATTGGTATCCACTTGCTTCATTTACATCTAAGGCAGCAAAATACTATCTTGATCCAATCTTATAGCGTTTTTACGAAATATCAAGTAGTAAGAATTGTCAATTTTGCTACTGTGATTATTTTTCATTTTTGTCTTATTTATTTCTAATGTATGCCAGTTGCTGTTTTTGGCGTTCGCCTAAATATGGGGCAAGCGATCCCAGGTACTTTTAGTCAGAAAAATTCTTGGTGGCTAAGGCTATAGCCTCTTTATCATCAATATACAAGTAAAGGGAGGGTGCTGTCGCTTTAAGCAGCATAGCTTGTTTCTCGTTTCCGGCGGAGGTGAAATCACAACTTTTCTAATGGTTAGAAAAGTAAAACTATGTCAGTATAAATGGAGGATTGGAGGTGGAGCAGAGTTGTAATTTGGATTACTAACTCACAAAAGGATAAACCCCTCTTCTAAATAGTACGTTAAGCTATGAATGCCCGTGACTGACTTTAAGAGTTTAAGTTGTTGTACGGCCTTGTTCCTTATTTTTTGGGAATGTTTTGCTTAAAAACCAATCAAGTTCCGTGCAATCGCGGATAATGTGAAGAACCACGGGCAGAGCCCGTGGCTTCTTCACCAGAGTTCAAGCTTGGCTTGACCTGAATCC
>CAZQWX010000115.1:0-10465 GCA_964597255.1 uncultured Gammaproteobacteria bacterium
ATTCTGCACTTAAGATTACCCTATCAGCCGAAGAGTTAACTAAATCCATCCGATTGGCTGCTATTTTTGCCCGGGAAAGTGCCAACATTATTAAATTAAAACTTGAAAATAATAAATTGAAGATCTCGGCCAATGCCCCTCAGGTTGGAGAGAATGAGAGTGAAGTTGATATCAAGACCGAAGGCTCTCAACAAGAGCTTTCTATCGCCTTCAACTACCGCTATCTCCAGGATTATTTAGCTAGCCTTACTGGCCAAGAAATTACTATTGATTTTACCGACTCAACCCATCCCGGTGTTTTCAAAAATGCCACCGACCAGGATTTTCTCCATATTATTATGCCGGTCCGGGTGCAGAACTAGCTGAAGCTTGTTCAATCTTTTCTTTTGGGTCGGTTGTAATTAATTTGTGTTCATCCGGCGAAGCCACCACCCGTACCGCCACGTGCGAGCTACCGGCAAAAAACAGGCCCTCGCCGACATCAGCCGATAACAACAGACTTTTTTCACCATCGGACAGGTAAAAAATCTCTCCAAGTTTGTCTATTGCTGCTGGCGATTGTTTCATAAGTATTTGAATACTACTATTGGTAATAATTGTTTTTCCCAAATCGGTTGCCAGGAAATCCTCGATGTCTTGGGTAATAGTTGTCAATCCTAGGAAATATTTTCTTGACCTCTTTGCAAACCCCCATAAAAACTCTGCGGACGCCTGATTTTTCATCAGATACCAAGCCTCATCGACAATCAGTACTCGTTTCTTTGTCTCTTTTTTAATCTCGTTCCAAATAAAATCAACAATAATAAATATCGCCAGACTCCGGATTTGGTCTTCCAGGTTCCGGAACGAAAACACCGTAAAGTTGTTATTCATTTTAATATTACTCCGCTGGTTAAAGATTGTTCCAAAGCTCCCCTTGACAAATTTTTCCAACCGCAGGGCCAAATTTTGCGCCACCTGGGTTTCCATCCCCACTAGTACTTTATATAAATCCTCCAAAATTGGTGGCTCGTTTTTGTGTGTTGCCGGATCATACGTGATGCCTTTCTGTCGATAAGTCAGCTCCAGTGCATTGTGCATAATGGCATCCTCCTCGGCCGTCGTCGTCCCAACCATAATCTTAAGCAGCCTAGTCAGCGAAAACCCGATCTTATACTGCAGATCGTTCTCCTGGGGATCATCATTAGTTCCGGCCAAATCAAAAGGGTTAATATGGGTACTACTATCAAACGAGAACGACAGATAGTCACCTCCCACCGACTCTGTTAGTGGCCGATATTCCTCTTCTGGGTCAATAATAATCACCCCGGCCCCAAACATTAATGATCGCAACGCCTCCAGTTTAACCAGATAGGATTTCCCACCGCCGGATTTCCCCAAGACCACCTCGTTAGCGTTTTCCATACTAAACCGGTCAAAGATAATCAGTGACCCGTTGTGTTCGTTGATGCCATACATAATCCCTTCGTTGGCGGTCAACTCCGATGATGTAAACGGAAAGGTTGTTGCCAGTGAGGTGGTATCCATGTTCCGTGTCACCAATAATTTGTCAACACACAGTGGCTGGGTAGTCTTAAACCCATCTTCCATTTGCAGTGTCGCCCCCTTACCGATCAACAGCAATGAAGCCAACGTTGATTCTACCTGTTTACTAATTTTATTCAGATTATCAACTGAAGTTGAATTAATTGTCAGGTATAATCCAAATTGAAAAAACCGCTCTGCGCCCTTTGCCAACTGCTCCTGCAATGTTAATGCATCATCCAATGCCACTTGGACCGATGGGTCAATCACATGTCCGCGTTTGATGTCACTCTCGATAGTCGCCTCCATTTCTGCAATCTTTCGCTTGAGATTAGATAAAATATCCCGCGATTCCACTGGATAGATAAACATGGCAATGTCTATTGACGAGTCAAAGTCAATGATTGGTCCCAGCCAGTTGGCGCTGACAAATCTGGGATAGTCTGCTACAAATAGTGTCCGATAATACGCGTCCCCGATCTTGACGTGGTTAAAATCTACCTCCATCATTTCTGGAGCAATCAGATCCACCACCGACGAAGAAAGTTTTCCTCCTTTGTCTTTGTCCTCGGCCAGTCTTGCCGACACCCGCTCGGTTGGTTTGCCCAGGTCTAAACTTGTTGGCAATGGGACAAATGCCGGTTGATCGGAAGCTGGGGTCTTTTCGGCAGTGGCCGACACCCTGGCTGCATTCAATTCTGCGGCAATCTTCGTTATTGGTTTCTTTTTTGATAAAAAGGGCAGATTCATAATTCTAGTTGGTAGATATCTGTTCGAATTTCACTTCTGGTTTTTTGCTATCGACTTGGGTATCTTTAGTCCCATCATTGCTGCCGCTGGTGGTATTTATTTGATCGACCGGAGCCTGGCTGGTAGCCACCCGGTGATTATAAATCTCATAGAACAACTCAATTAGCTCCGCTGTCGCCAGCTGTTTAGCCCGCAAACCCAACCTTCCCATCTGGCGCATAATATGGTCTCGTTTTGGCAACAACGCCGTCTGTGCTCGTTCGATAATCGTATCTGGTGGCATCGGCAGGGTACTTTTCCTTCGACTCAATAAATTGCCTGCCGTTGGCCCGGCACCCAACTCCAACGAGCTAAAAGGAATCACAATATAGAATTTCTTATCCAAGACGTTGTTTTCTTTGACTGTTTGTCGAACAAACTCTTTATATTTCGTAATTTGGTCGTGCAGCAGGGGATTAGTCTGTTTTTTCTCCTCTTCCTCAAGTAATCCGACATAAGCGGAAATATCCTTCAGTTGGCTACGGATCACCACCTGGATGGCAAAGTTGAGCGAATTAAGTAAACCGGCATAAGCATAGATGATGGCCTCTTGTTCTTTTTCTGACAACAGTCCAAAATTTACTGCAGACACTCGAATTATTAAAGCTACTGATCCGTCTTTCATCAGAACCAGGTCATCGCGAATATCTGCCACCTCGAGGTGTTCTTGAGTACTACCCTTGATTGCTGATTTAATGATATCCATAGTTATACTTTTCTTGCGGTGATCTCTAATGGTTTTAATACTGTTCCGCCCAACGTAACTTCCAGGGTATCAAAAGTGTATCCTCCCCTTTCCATTTCCAGGTAATACACCCCGGTCTCCATCGGTGTACTTACCATAAACTGCCCTGCCTTATTGGTCTTTAAAGCACGAATTGAGTTTCCGGCTTTGTTTTTAATCACAATAATTACTCCATCCAACGGCATGCCCGCTTCGGTGATGATGATGCCATTAACCACATTGGGTAAATCTGTTAGTGAAACCGTTGGGGCTGGTTGTTCGATCGGCTTTGGTACTATTTTCACCCCACCACCCAAGTTTCTTGTCGGTTGTTGATAAGCCGGTCGAGTCAGTGGCTCTACTCTGGTGGCAGAGACTTCTTCTTGTAGTTTAGTGACCTCACCATCCAGGGCAGTTTTTTGTTGTGTCAGAGCCTCAATCTGTCCTTGTACCCCACTTGTGTCTTCTGTTCCGGTTGTTCCAGTCAGTTTATTTTGTAACTCCGTAATTTGTGAGGCCAATTGTCGGCTCTGTTCCAATAATTTGCCCAGCTGTTGTTCCCCTTCTGAAATTTGTTTATTCCTTGCCTGGTCATCACTGACCACTTTTTGTTCCCGTAGTTTCGCCAACTCATCAACCGTCAAAATTTTCGTATTGGCGAACGGGCCTACTGCCCCCTCAATCGTGACGCCGGCCTTGTCAGCAGCAATATTTTGTTCCGCCACTGCCGCCTCCGCCTGTTTCTTGGCAGCCTCTAGTTCTTTAAGTTTTTCATCTCGCTGTCTTTCTAGCCCATCCACAGACAGCGGTGAGGTGCTTGGTGTTACTGACTGTGACGCTTGAGATCCTATGGCTTGTTTTTCCTCTTTGGCCACCCCATCTGACGGCTGAGGAGCTACTGGTGCTGCGACAGGTATGGAGAATGGTCCGGATTGACCCTGTGGTATGTTATTTGGTTGAGGCACCACTATTGGCCTTGGTGCCGCTGAGGGTTCAACCTTTGTTATTGTCGGCGGCATTTCACCTACAAACACCTGTTCTTTAATCACCGGTTCTTTGTTTTCTTCCGCCGTCGGTTTACTTAGTTTTTCTTCTTCTGTTTCCGTGACGGTTAGTGTTGGTGAACCTTTTTCTTCTGATTTTGGCCCGCTGGTATTTTTATTTTCCGAAATCGACCCTTTTTCCTCGCCGGGTTTTTGATACGGCCAGGGACTCAATTGTGGTTGCGTATCTTCGTTGATTGGCACGCCCGGCGGTGTTTGGTTGGCTGGCGCCGATGTTGGTACTGTAGTGTTGTAATCTATCACCCCGGAATCTTTTTTCCAGACAAACAAAGTCGGTCGATAAATTGCCCGGACAAAATTGATAATCCAAATATCTAACGGTCGCTCCTCAATGGGCAAAAAGGCTAACGCTATTCCTAGCAGTCCAAAAAAAGCCACCAGTGGCCACTTAATGAATGGTACCCAATTGGAAACATAAAATACATAAGCTACAACCGCCCCGAAAGCCAGCTCGCCAAACTGTTTCAGGGTCATGTCACCCACTAACTTAAATTTGAAACCAGTAATGTCCTGGGGAATCGGATGTTGCTCCATTAAACCATTCCCGATCTGTCGAAGCCTCTCTCAGGTGAACCTTCGGTGCCGGGCAGAAACCCATTTACTAACTTTCGTTCAGACCATCCTAACAATCAGGATGTGGAAAACAAGGGGGGACACTTTTTCACAGCGACTCAAGAGGCGCTTCCTAATGCACCACAAACATCGCAATCACCGCCACTGACATAATCGCCAGTGCTCCGACGGACAAAATATTCGACCACCGGCCACTGACATAGTCGCCCATAATTTTTCGGTTATTAGCAATCAGGAGAATTATAACGATCAACACCGGGGCAATCAGTCCATTGAGTACTGCCGAATAAAACAAATACTTAATTGGGCTAAATCCTATCAGGTTTAACAAAAATCCAACCAGTACTGCCACCGCAATCACCCCATAAAATGTCTTGGCCTTTCTAAATGGCTTATTCAGGCCTTCAGTAATCGAAAAAGTTTCCGCCACCGCATATGCCGCTGCCCCGGCCAGGACTGGAATCGCCAACATCCCCACCCCAATCAATCCGGCAGCAAATAAGATATACGCAAAATCTCCGGCCAGGGGTCGCAGTGCCAGCGCCGCTTCTGCCGCCGTGTTGATGTTATTTATACCAGCTCGGAACAATGTTGCCCCAGTGGTAGCGATGATAAAAAAGGTCACAATGTTGGAATAAAACATTCCGGCTGTCGTGTCTTCTTCCTCGCGTCGGATCATGTTGCCGGAGACCACATTGTGTTTCAATTTTTCTTCCTCCGCCTCCTCACTGGCTTGCCAGAAAAACAGGTACGGCGAAATGGTCGTTCCAAAGACCCCCACCAACGTTAACAAGTATGGTCCCGACAAAAAGTTTCCTAAATTAGGCACAAGTGTCGTTCTTAACACTTCACCAAGGTCGGCCTTAACCAGAAGAAACGTGATGACATAACCAAACAAAGCCAACGTTAACCACTTAAAAATGGCTGCGATTTTCCAATATGGCAATTGGATCATTAAAATAACTAATACCACCGCCAAAACAAAACCAATCGCCAGGGCATTAATCGGTAATACCAACCTAATTGCTGCGGCCATGCCGGAAATGTCCGCCCCGATATTAAAAATGTTTGCTACCACTAACAATCCGCACACCAACCACAAGACCGGTCGGGGATAATGGTCAGAAATTACCCGGGCCAAGCCATTTTTGGTCACCAGTCCGATTCGGGCGCAGGTTTCCTGCACCGCTGCCATTAAAGGAAAGGTTAACCAGGCTGTCCACAGGAGTTGAAACCCAAATTGCGCCCCGGCGATGGAATAAGTCGCGATCCCGGACGGATCATCATCCGCCGCTCCGGTAATCAGTCCCGGCCCCAGGGCCTTCAGAAATTTTTTCAGTCTATTCATTTATGCCTTTAGTATACTATTCACTTCAACTTCATCTGGCTTTCTCGAAGTCTTGATCAAACTGTTGACTTAGTCGGTCTATTATATCCTGCTCGGAAATCAGTAAACCCAACTCCCGGTTCTGGTCCAGGCTTTGTGCCGACAGATTTACCGACCCGGTATACGCATGATTATTATCAACAATAATTAACTTGGCGTGCGGATATGGCGAGGTCAGAGTTCGCACCTCTATCCCCGCCCTTCTCAATTCATCAATCACCCCTTGGCTCCCAGAAATCTGAGCTGCTGGTGGTAAAATGACACGGACTATCCGGCTGGTCGTTAAGCCGACAAGCAGTTTCACTACCGCCGGATCCTGGAGTACCTCAATCTCGATGTCGACACTTTTGGCCGCCGATTTTAAAAGTGCTGTAATCTTGTCTCGGGCATTATCCGGACTAACCACCAAATTGGTATTATTTGGCACATAACTTCCTCGAACCCAGTCGGCGTTAAAAATATGTTCAACTTCTGCAACTTCCGCCGGATTATCATCACACACGTCGTATTCCCGGTTTTTGGTAAACGCGCTGGTTGTTAGATTTTGGTCCAAAATACAGGTCGTCTGACCGTCAATCACCAACGCCTTTTCGTGGGTTAATGTAAAAACCGGATTGGCCCAACGGGTGGCAATCCCAGCGACCGTCAGTTCCGGCAGTGTCGTCGCATTCAGATTGCCACCGCCAAACGGGTGTTCTTCTAACATTACTTTGACCGTCACCCCACGATTTTCTGCTTCTTTAAGTGAGGAAATAATTTCTCGGTCAGATAATAAATAAACTTCGACTAAAACCTCCTTCCTAGCCGAGTTGATATGTTGGAGTAGTGGTTCTCGACCCTCAGCCGGTTCGATAATCAATTCCAGGCCAGACTTTCGTCCCAAAACCTGCGGGCTGCTATATTCTTGTTTAACCGACGTCCCCCATAATGCGGCCCCAAAAGTCAAAGCTCCCAAAAACAGCACATACAAGGAGATTTTCAGTGGTCTATCCACACAACTTATGGATGATATTCCCTATATTCTTTCGTAGTTAGCCACATTGGTTCCGGCAAGTTACGATATTTAGGGTTGGGAATGGCCTTTGGCTTGCCATTGTCCTCAATCAAAAAATATGCCAGCCCACCCAAACTCTGAATCATGGCGTAATCGGCCGGTGTGTGACCTTCCTGCCAGTTGTCATACAACAGCAGCGGCCCACTGCCGGTGTTCGACCAGGAATGACCATATTCTGGCTTAATTGACAGCTCATCGCCGTCCTCAAAAATGACTAATAGTACTTCATCGACTCGTTCCGGCGTCCACCGGCCATTCTCGATATGTTTTTTCTGGAGTTGCAATACCCCGCTGCCCGCTGTTCGGTGGTAAATTTCCTGGACCGGCCGGCCATGGTAATGGCCAAAGGTTTTGGGATATTCGCCGCCGATTCTTCCCGGGGCAATAATGGTCAGGTTATCCCATTTTCCCGCTTCGGTAATTTCCGAAAACACCCAATACACCGGGTCCACCGACGATTTGGCCTTAGGATCGCGCAAGACCGGCCGCATTTCCGCAAGTGTTCTGGTTGATGCCAGCTTCATTGCTTCCAGTGTAACATGCTACACTGGACTGGTGCATCACATAAAATTCCCCGGCGAACACCATCAGGTAGGCAACCTCTGGCGCGACATCATTTTGGGTGGCCAAGATGGTATTGTTAATGTTTTAGGCATAGTTTTAGGTGTCGCTGCTGCTAATGGTTCAACCCACATTTTGCTTGCTGCCGCTCTGGCCTCCGCCTTTGCCGAATCCATCTCCATGGGCGCTGTTGCCTACACTTCTTCTCTGGCTGAACGGGACCATTACACCAAGGAAATGGACCGGGAACGGGTGGAAACTGAAACCGTACCCGACCAGGAAACCCAAGAAATTCGCGACATCTATGCCGCCAAGGGTTTTTCTGGCGAGCTTCTTAACCAAATTGTCGCCAAGATCACCAGCGACCGTACCACTTGGGTCAACATTATGATGGAAGAAGAGCTCCACTTAAGCCCTGTCGACACCAAGGCTATTCTCTCTACCTCGGTTGTTGTCGGTGTTGCTGCCATGGTCGGCTCGATCATTCCGGTTTTTCCATTTTTTATTCTCGCTCGAACCACCGCCATGCCCCTCACTTTAATTGTCAGCGCCGTCGCTCTGTTTACCGTCGGTGCCTATGAAGCCAAGGTTTACGTTGGTGTTTGGTGGAAAAATGGTCTGCGCTTGGCTATCATTGGCATGACCGCAGCGCTGGCCGGTTTCGTCATCGGCAAATTCTTCCAAGCACCCTAAGGTTGTGATATAAAGTGATTGCTATGAAGATTGACGAAAACACAAAAGTCATTGGCAGAATTCACTCCAAACCAAGCCCCCGAGGATTAAATATCTATAACCCCTTATTTGAAGAACTCGGAATCAACGCCCTTTACATCTTATTTTACAATCCTGACCCCAAACCTTTATTTGCCGGAATTAGAAATCTCCAACTTGCGGGTGCCGTAACCGTCGGTTTCGAAACCGATCCAAGACTCGCAGAATTAGTTGATGAGTTTGATGACATGGCAAAATATCTTAACAGAGTGGGATTCGTCACAAATAAAAATGGCGTTCTGACAGGGCATGTACAATCTGGTGAAGCTATGGTCAGATCTATATCTTCAGTGTCAAGCCTGTCGGGTAAAAAGTTGGTTATTATTGGTGCCGGACAAGTTACCAAATCGCTCCTATTCTATATCTCAAAGCAGAAAACTAAGCCTGATTCTATAGAAATATACAACAGGACTGTCGAAAAAGCCGAGGGGCTTGCAGATGAGTATAGCTTGGTCACGAAGACTGGATCGTTAGAACAGCTAAGTAAAACAAGCGGCGATATTTTGGTTAACCTCAGCGATCTAGGAGGGCGCGCTACGGACGATATATTCACCGAGAAAGTTGTACAGAATTTCTCCACCATTTCGGATGTTATCTTTGAGACAGAAGAGACGAACCTTATCAAGCTGGCTAAAAAACTTAAAAAGAAGCACGTGACAGGGTGGGACATGTTTACCTATCAAGGGCAAATAGTATTAGAAACAATCCTTGGCATGCCGATTTCTGCAGACGTCCTCAAAAAGCACGTTCATAACGGACTAAATGAAGTAGTCAAGTAGACTAAGATGGAAGGCTCCTAAGTTTAATATCTTGAAGAGGAAAATTACCACCTACACTCTAAAAAAATCTACCGAGCATCTTTATTATGAGGTGTGGATATTTTACCAAACGATTGCATTCCTTACCCAGCCACAACAAACCATAGAAAAGAACATACTTCTCGATGCTTTCGTAATACACACGCGAAACTTATTTGATTTCTTTTACCCCAAGAAGAAAGTCCATAAAGACGATATGACAGCGTTTGATTTCATCCAGAGCACAAAAATATATAGAACAAACAGAACACCTAAAAATAAATTATCTTTTATCGTTAGGAAAGCAGACAAACAAGTGGCACACCTTACTTATACAAGGAATAGGTACAACATAAAAACCAAACCTTGGCCATTTGTGGAGATAGGTAGAATGATGGACAGAACAATAAGCGCCTTTTATGACTCGATACCAGACTTGTATAAAAAATGGGGGAATATTACAGCCCTAAAAAAATTGGCTGACGAGTTCAAGCCAGTTATCCAAACGTAAATGCGTAGACTTCAACTCCTGGGGTGAGGAAATCCAGATGCAGCAGGTGATTTTCAACACTGGTGCCCAAGTCCACCAACATATACAACTTGTCACTATCCACCACAATTGTCTGGGTCACTTTGCCATCCACCGACACTTGCACTTGTCCAGACCCACCAGTGGGCGGGCGCATGACCAAAAACACCTTACTGGCGGAAAAGTTATATTCCAATGTTGCTCCGGCGCTGGCCATCGAATACTCGCCGCCGATGGTCCAGGTACCCCCGAGGTCAAAAGTATTCACCGGGATCCCAGAAGCCAATATCAGCTGTTTTGTGCCATCCGGTAAATTACTATCCGGATAATAGAAACCCATCCGGTTGCTACCCACATAGGTTTCCGGTGAAATCTGGCTGGTCGGTGTCGTGTCAGCGCCGCTACCTACCTTGGCTGACACCTGCTGTCCGGCTTCGGCCAACAACGCTTGGATATTTGTTTCCGTCTGGTCATATTCGCCCTCACCAAAGTGCTCTTCGCGCAGATGTCCCCGCCCATCAATCAGATATTCCGCCGGCCAATATTGGTTCGAATAGTTATTCCAGGTTTTATAATCATTGTCCTGGCCGACCGGATATTTGATCCCGAATTGACCGATGGCGGCCGTAACATTGCTGGTTTCTTTTTCAAACTCAAACTCCGGCGTGTGAACCCCGACAATTACCAGGCCC
>CAZQWX010000116.1:0-3394 GCA_964597255.1 uncultured Gammaproteobacteria bacterium
ATAAAGATGAGCTAGCTCTTGCAACTCGGTTGGACAAACAAAAGTGAAGTCGGCTGGATAAAAAACCAAAGCGACCCATTTACCAGACCAGTCATCGGTTTGTAAACTTTTGATTTCGTTGTTTTGGTAATAATCTAACTGTACACTTGGCAGCTCCAAATCCACAATTGGCGTTTGATGATCGCTCTCCACGAAATCAGATTCAAAAAAATCATTCATCCTGCTTAGATTAGATATAATATATATAAAACTATCCTAAATAAATGTAGAAGATTGTGCTGTACCATACAGAAATGGTCGGGGAGAGAGGATTTGGACCTCCGATCTCAGGACCCCCAGCCCTGCGCATTAGACCGCTATGCTACTCCCCGCCTCCTTGAGGATAGCGGAATATGAGATAAGTTTCAATGTTAATGGGAAATAAAAATAGTTCCGGCTTGGGAACTATTTGAATGTTTAGGGCTCACCATCTTCCGACGGAAGCCCACCCTTCCTTTGGGCCCGTCTAGCAATTTTGCGGGCTAATTTTGAAGAATAGGAGAATACACATTTATCTCCTTGACTACCTGACCCAAACAATCCAATTGATTGCCGTTTTCCCTTGCTGTAGTCAGGAAGCGAAACGCTATCGGGCTTATGAAGCCCATTAAAAAGAGAAACTTTACCCTTTCGGTAAATATCTTTAATTATTTCCGGCCTTTCATCGTAGGGAATATTTCCTTCCTTTTTTTTGTGGGATTCATTTTCACATTTTAAACACCTCACCTCTATAAAATCCTTGGTATCAAAGCCAAGATTTCTACCAACAATATGATGACCTCTTGCCTCATCATACGTAATCTTTTTACCACACACTTCACACCTACCTTCCATACCAATCAATCGCTGCAACCTTAACGCTCCCCAACCGACAAGCTTTTTGTGATTAACTGGACTTTTCACACTCATTTCCTCCTTTTCAAAATTCACGACTAATTGTCAATGACCTGTACGGGATCACCCTCTTTGAGACACTACGATTGAATTTAAGTATTGCAGAGGAGTGAACTTTTGTACACCCTGAGCAGTTTTCTGGTTCAGTCCTCGGTGAATTCGCTCGGTATTGTACCAGAGAGTCCAGTGGGTTAGTTTTTGGTTAAAGCCTTCTAAGTCAGAGGCTAAGCTATCTAAATTCCAATCAATAAACTCTTCCTGAATAGTTCGATTAAAACGCTCAATCCAGCCTTGGTATTTGGGCTGCTTGACATAGTCAAAAAAGTGGACCAGTTCCGCTTCTACGGCAGCTTGGGGGAACTCTTTTAAGAATTCCGAGCGTTGTCCGTTTGAATATGAGCCCCGATAAAAGGAGCTGTCTCTAGGATAGAAGTAAGAAAGTCTTTGCCATTCCGGCTGGAGGCGGAAGAGTAGGCTTTACTCCAGGTAATGCGAGTAACTAAATCCACTGCCGTAAAGACATAGCGGCGAGATCCGTAGTTAATCTTTAGAACCCCATCTACTTGCAAGAGGTCTCCTGGTTGCTCGGGTAAGTAGCCACTTCGACGGAGTTTCATGATGGTTTCTCGAGGTTTTCTCTCTACTAACTTCCCTGATTTCACATCTAAGCGTAAGCTTACGGGGGCTTTCAGAACTCCTTCGGCTTTCAGCTGCTGTAGCATTCTACCTACGGTTGGCTCGGAAGGTACGGGTAGAGCATTAGTTACACAAAATGCCTGTAGTAAGGGGGTGAGTTTTTTCTTTACCAAGTCTGGGGTGGAGGGTGCGGATGCGCACAATCTCGGCAGCAAGAACAGGTTCCCAGACGACTTGCGGTCGCTTCTTTGCTTCTTCCCATCCGGAAAGCCAAAACCACGCTTGGCCAAATGCCAATGGCAGTCTTAAGTGTTATCATGTGGTAGCAATTTTCCCAATTATCCATATTGGATGGCATGAGAAAATTCTACTCCAGGAAGAAGCAAGCAGTCTTATTTTATGGCGAAGTAAACCCTTAAGTCCACTTTCATTAGCCAACTTTAGTTTAACAGAGGCAAGCTCTTTATTACAAATATTCAAGAAGCAAAATACAAAGTTACAGACTGCGGGAAAAAGAAGCCCCCAGATAGTCGCTGGAATCGCCAGGCTCATCGCCAAAGACATTCGCACCCCCGGAATCGAAGTAACCAAGGCACACCAGGCTCTCAGACGACCAGCGGCCGCTTGTCCATGTGTATTTATTTTCAAGCATACGCGAACCACTTTTCATATATTCAAGCACCATATCATGTAGAGCCTCAACAGCACTTGGACGTGCAATGCCTGTTATGCTAAGCTCGTGCAGTCTCTCAGTCGCTACCTTCCTGTCAGAGCTCATTAGTCTGGTTATCTCAGGCTCCTGCTCCTCAAACTCTTTGACTGCTTCGAAGTATCTAGGTGGTAAAGTAGCTCCTGCAAAAACCTTCTTTTTCAAGTATTCAATCAATACCTTAGTTTGCTCAAGATAGTTTTTACTGGTTGAGTTTTCAACTACCTCTCGCGAGCTTAGGGCCCAGCTAAGCTGAGGAGTCTCCTCAGTAAAGAAGGACTCGTCTTCGTAACTATCTGTATTGTAGAGAAGTTTCCCACCACCTGAAGCAGACATTTTTGGCTGAATCAGCGAATCTATCTTTTTCATAGTCAGTGGCTCTCCATCCGCTGCTTTATCGATGCGCAAAACCAAGATCTGGTTAAGACTTTTAGCCACCTCTAGATCATGACTTGAGAAAGGTATGGGTGGGATTTCAGACTCAGACAAACGCCTACCAAAAGTCGCTTCAATCTCATCTGGGCCAAAAAAGTTCTCAGCGCCAATGACTTCCTTAGCCAGTCGTAATGCCTCACCAATATCTAAGCGCTCACGGGATGAAAAAACCGGTCTAGGGGAAGAATCGGGCGCGATTACTGGCTCTGGTCCATTCTCCACATCTAGAGCCCTACGGCGTGACTTGACAGCCGGAGTATAGGATACATGGGAAATAAGCTCGTTGATCTTTTGTCTGTCCTCATTACCCTCCAACTTTCCACCATAATAATACCCCAGAGCCTTCTGGAAGGTTTCGTTAATGTCTCCGTTAAAAAAACGCTGAATAAAGTCTCGAACCCTTCTTGGCTCCATGCGGTCATCAAAGAAAAAAGGTTGTGGTTGATCTTGGGCTAGACGACGAGCCTTTAGCATTTCATTTGCTGCTTGGTGGAATTCACGATACTTGGCCAATATCTCCTGAATTCCCGGAATCTCACTAAGCTGCTCAGATGTCAGGGCCTGATCTTGAGAATGAATATAGGTTTCTGCAGGGAGCTCCTCTATTTGAGGATCTAAACCAAAAAGCGACATAGTTGAATGCTCAAAGGTGCTTTTTGGCAAAGTACTGACTTCTTTCTG
>CAZQWX010000117.1:0-2232 GCA_964597255.1 uncultured Gammaproteobacteria bacterium
AGCTAATAACCCACCAAGATAGATGTACCAATTGCTTTCTCCGCTTTTCCCGATTGCCTCCAAAATTAAAAGGGAAAAACCCTGGAAAATCAAGTAGCAAAGCAAAAAGATGCCGTGACGCTTCGCTAATTCAACCAACTCAACTGACCGGCGCAGGACATTAGTTAACAAAACCATTAAACCGGAGGCCACTACAAACCAACCAATCAGACCTAGCTGTAGCCACTGTGGAACAACGACACATTGATCCAGAAAACAACCTAAATAACCCAACACCGAAGCAAAAATCGCCCCATACGCCAGAAAATCTAACAGTAGCAACACCTCCAGACTCAGCGCCCAAGAAACCACAACGGCCGCAATCATAGCCCCCACCAATCCACCCACAAAAGTCACGCCGGGATACTTGAAAATAAAAAATATCCGCGACAGATCCGGTCCGAATGTCGGCCAGTTAGCCCAGACATAGCCCAACCGTGCCCCCACAATTCCACATACCACTGTCAACAGAAACACATCCAGCACTTTCTCCTCAGGCAGTCCCCGTTTACGTGCTTCCCGCCAGACCAAAAATGAAGCTATAATCAGCCCTAAAAACAAGCAAAAGCCAAATGAGTAGATCGTAATTGGACCTAGAGATAATAAAATAGGTAACATAACTTACTGTGCGATATTTGTCCCATTATGGTGGGAAAAATTGTGAATCGTTAACGCGACCAGTGCCAGTCCCCCTCCGAACATCACCCACCGTACCCCAAAGGCATCAGCCAAAGCCCCTGCCATTATAACAGGAACCAACGAGGCTACTCCGACCACCATCGACACCACCCCATACACTCGCCCCCGAACCTCCTCCGGCGTGTTTTCCTGAATTAAGGTATTCACCGGAATATCCAGCAGTGAATTAGCCCCACCCAGAATAAATAAAACCCCAGCACTTACCGCCGCCACCGGCAACATCGTCCAGTGCCCTAGATAGTCGACAAAGCTATAAACTAACAAGGATAGGGACGCAATAATAAACCCCGACTTAATCAGTGTTCCCCGTTTAATCTGCCGGAAAAACTGACCCAGAACCACCGCCCCAGCCATCATGCCCAAAGCCGCCGGCGCCATGACCAGGACCGACACATCAGCCACCGGAATCTTGAGCACTTTGTCCGCAAATCCAGGCGCAATCGTCCCCATCACTCCAATTGACACTTGGGACACCCCCAAAACAAAAATTCCTCCGCGCACCACCGGCGTTTTGTATAGATAATCAATACCTTCCAAAAAGTCACCAAGCAAAATTCCCCGCCGTAACTTACTAAAGTCAAACCAATATGGCCGCAACTTGTCCCACGACAAATGCGCCACAATCCAATCCCGAATCAGTACTCCCGGCAGTCTGGCAGTGAAAAACGACGCCGCAAAAAAGGCCACTGCCACCAGCATAAATGTACCCTTGTCACCAAACCAGCTCAAAAATGGTCCCGCCAAGACATTACCCACAATTACAGAGCCAAAAAAAGTCAGACTATATAAACCATTAGCTGTTAAGAGTTGTTTCCGATCCTTAACCAGCTCATGAATCGTTGACGCTTCCGCCGGACCGAAAAATTGGGTGATAAAACTGATCAGGAAGGTCATCACATAAAGCCAACCCAGAGTCTCCGCCGAAATCAAAAACGCCAACACTGCCAAGACGCGAAGAAAATGTGAGAAGAACATAACCACTTTTCGCTCCGATCGATCCACCAACACACCCGCCATCGCTCCGAAAATAATGTTCGGAATTGTCACCAGAAGAACCATCAGCGACACCGCCGAATTGCTCCGTGTCAGTTCATACACCCGGATCATCAGTGAAAAGAACAGCAGTTGCAAAAAGACTTGGGAGATTAATTGCGACAACCAAAGATTACGGAACGCAGGTATGGCCAGGACTTTGGCAATCGCTACATCTTTCACAGTTTCTTATGATATACTATCTGCCACATGACTGCTACTGCTCATGCGATCGTCGGGGCGGCAATCGCCACCAGACTACCAAACCCAGTCGTCGCCCTGCCTCTTGCTTTAATTTCCCATTTTCTGTGCGACAAAGTACCACATTGGGATGTCATGACCGACAAAGGTAAAGGCAAATCCCAGCTCATTCGGGAACTGACTATCGATTACCTTCTCAGTTTTGCCCTGGTCGGCGCTTATATCGTCTTCTTCCAGCCGGCGACTAATCCAGTGTTAATC
>CAZQWX010000118.1:0-8329 GCA_964597255.1 uncultured Gammaproteobacteria bacterium
GTTTACTCTCAAAAATACCTAATTTATTATCTAGAAGGTCGGAAATATCACTGAGAGTGAAGGGATATGGCGACGAGGATTTTGTTTTCATAAATTTATGATAACAGTTTTTGTGAAGATGACAAGGCAGTACTTTTTTGCTAGACTGGACGGTGTGAATTGGGCGCTGTTGTTGAATCCTAATTATCTGCGGCGGCAATGGCACTCGCCGGCCGGTCGGGCGAAGCTTCTCAAGTTTGGGGCGGTGGCACTGTTTGGACTGATTGTCGGCGGCTATATCTTAACCACAATTGTTTTTGCGGTCTTCTCCATCGGTCTGCCTGATCCCAACGGCGTGATTCGCCGAGAAGGCTTTGCGACGATCATTTATGACCGCAATGGTGAAGTGCTCTATGATTTGTATAACGGCGAGAACCGGATTCCTCTGCAGTTATCGGAGGTTCCAAAGTATGCCCAAGAAGCAACAATTTCGATTGAGGATAAGAATTTCTATAGCAACCCAGGCTTCTCAATTACCGGTATTTTGCGGTCAGTGTGGAGCATTGTTAGCCTGCAGGGAATTACCGGCGGCGGATCGACGTTAACCCAACAGTTGGTTAAAAATGTTCTTCTTTCGCCCGAGCAGACGATTTTTAGGAAAATCCGGGAGATTATCCTGGCCGATGAAATTAACAAGAAATTCACCAAGGACCAGATCCTCCAGATGTATCTCAACGAAATCCCCTATGGTGGTTCAGCCTATGGGATTGAGTCGGCGGCGAAAGCTTATTTTGGGGTGGATGCCAAGGACTTAAACTTGATCCAAAGCGCTATTTTGGCGGGGCTGCCGCAGTCACCGACCTATTACTCCCCGACCGGGGCTAATCCGAAGGCGTATGTGGCCCGGACAGAAGACGTGCTGCGGCGAATGCGGGAAGATGGCTATATCACGGCCCAGCAAGAAACGGATGCCGACAAACAACTTCCCAATGTCCAGTTTGCCAGTGTGTCCGGCCAGATCAATGCCCCACACTTTGTGTTTTATGTCAAAGATCAATTGGTCCAGCAGTTTGGCGAGCAGATGGTCGATTCGGGGGGCTTGCGGGTGACCACGACGTTGGATCTGGATCTGCAACAACAGGCAGAACAGATTGTTAATCAGGAAGTCAAGAAAATTATGCCGCTTAAAGTGAGCAATGGGGCGGCCGTGGTGCTTAATCCCAACACCGGGGAGATTCTGTCAATGGTTGGGTCATATGATTATTTTGATCCCAATTATGGCTCGTATAACGTGACGACAGCGCTGCGCCAGCCGGGATCGTCGGGCAAGCCATTTATTTATGCTACGGCGTTTCAGAAAGGTTATACGGCTTCCTCGATGCTGATGGATGCCAAGACGGACTATCCGGCGCCGACGGCCACCAACCCCAAAGCGGTGTACACACCGGAAAATTATGACGGGAAATATCATGGACCAACCCAACTGCGGTTTGCCTTGGGCAATTCGATCAACACGGTGGCGGTGAAGTTGACAGCGTTGGTGGGACTCAAGGACATCATGACCAACGGTTTCAACGCCGGGATCACCACCTGGGAGCCGACCCAGGCAAACATCCAGGATGTCGGTTTGTCCCTGGCGTTGGGCGGCAAGGAAGTAAAGCTTCTGGATTTGACGTCGGCGTATGGGGTGTTTGCTACCGGTGGGGTCAGAAATGATCCGGTGGCGATTTTGAAGGTGACGGACAGTACTGGCAAGGTGTTATATGAATACCACCAACCCGCCAGTAGGCGGGTGTTTTCGCCGGAGATCAGCTTTTTGATTTCCCACATTCTCTCCGACAATAATGCCCGCCAGCCGATTTTCGGAATAAGCAATTATTTGGTTGTGTCGGGCCATACGGTAGCGGCCAAGACCGGAACGACCGATCAGAAGCGGGATAACTGGACGGTGGGCTATACGCCGGACGTGGTGGCGGGGGTATGGGTGGGCAATAACGATAACACGATCATGAATCCGGCGATTACATCCGGGGTAACCGGGGCAGCGCCAATTTGGAACCGGATCATGCGAGCGGCGCTGGCTGGCAAACCAGACAAAGGCTTTAAAAAACCTGACGATGTGGTGGCGGTGACGGTGGATGCCATGGCCGGCGGTCTGCCGCATGGATCGGATCCGACCCGGGCGGAATACTTTATTAAAGGCACCGAACCAACGGCAGTATCACCGGTGTATAAAACGCTCAAGATTGCCAAGGCCGACGGAAAACTGGCCAATGATTTGGAAGTGAAGAACGGTGATTATGATAACAAAGATTTTATTGTTTTCTCCGAAAGCGATCCGGTCAGTGCCGATGGGGTGAACCGGTGGCAACAAGCTATCAACCAATGGGTCAGCGATAACCATAAAAGTGATGCTGCCTATAATCCCCCGACGGACACGTCAGATGCAAATCAAAACTCGGTGTTTATTAAAATTGACTCGCCGAATGATCATGACCAGGTGAACAGTAATAATGTGGAAATTAAAGCCCATGCTTTGTCCAACCATGACATTACCAGCATGACGATTGATGTGGACGGCAACCAGGTTTATTCGCAGGGCAATGATGCTATTGACCACACGGTTAATCTGTCAACCGGAGCGCATGCCATCAAGGTGCATGGCTTTGATTCGGCTGGTAATGCCGGCGACCAGACGATTAATATTGGGGTCAATGTGGCGTGGGATTCGACGGCGACCAGCTCTGCTAGACTTTCTCCTTCACCTTTAGCTTTTCTCTGAGGTTGGCCAAAATAACCTTTCTGGCTTTGGCCACGTCCTGGTCGGACAGGTTTTGGGTAGTGCTTTGATAGCTGATCCGGAGAGTCTTACTGCTCTCGTGTTCATCAATTAAGTCGATCGACTTGACCAGATGGCTACTGCGCTGGATTTCGGCCACGACCTGACCATAGAGAATGTTAGCTGGAATGTGGAGTGACAGATCCTCAACTACTGACGGATATTTAGGAACTGGTTGGTAGGTTTTTGACTTATTAATCAGTTTTTCCAGGTCGTCATAGCGCAATGTCCACTCAGTTACTCTGGTTTTGATACCAAATCTTGCAAGAAGCGACGGGTGGACTTCCGCAACCATGCCAATACGTTTCTCGCCGACATAGATACCGGCGGCGCGACCCGGGTGGAGCCAAAGATTGGGATTATCCTCCTTAGCGACCGGTGCGAATGTGGCTTTGATACCAAGCTCTCTGAGGATTGCTTCAACCACGCCTTTAGCTTCAAGGAACCTGGAACCGTTGGTTACGCCGATTAGTTGATAACGTTCCGAGTGGTCATCGATGGTTTTTCCAGCATATACTTTGCCCAATTCGTAAAGCCTTATATCAGGGCTGTTAGAGAGATTTTGTTTAAGCGCATCCAGTAGATTGCCAATGAGATGGGGTCGAAGATATTCAAATTCTCTGGAGATAGGATTGTCTACGCGAAGAGTTTCTCCCGGGTCAATGGACAAGTTCAATAACTGTTTTTCAGACACCAGGGAATAGGTATAAATTTCAGTGTAACCGGCACCCTTGAGGGTTTGTTTTACCTCGTATTCCAGGTCATAGTCCCGGGCATAAGCGACTTTGGTGGTGGGCACGGCACTCTCCGGCAGAGTTTTGGGAAAATTGTCATAACCGATGATCCGGCCGACTTCTTCAATTAGATCTTCTTCGATGTGGAGGTCATTGCGAAAAGTGGGAACGGTGACGTGATAAATTATGGAATTGTTTGATTGCTTCATTGTAGTTTCTAATTCCAAACTTGTGAGAATATCAAAGACTTTTTTTGATGTAGCTGGGATGCCCAAAACTTTTTCTAGTCTTTCGTGGTTCATGTCTAGCGTCCAGGACGGGAAGTCTTTGGCCTTGTGGTCCATAATCTCTGAGGCCACTTCCCCGCCAGCCAGTTCCAGAATTAATGCCAGAGCATAATTGACAGCTTTAACTGTTCCGTTGGGGTCCAAGCCTCGCTCAGCGATGGCGGAGGAGTCACTGCGCAGACCCAAGGCTTGGGACGTGCGGCGGGTGATGATCGGATCAATCACGACGGAATGGAGCAATACATTCTTGGTTTCAGTATATGAGGCGGTGTTCTCTCCGCCTTTGATGGGTAAAAGGTCAATGATCCGACCCACATCTTTAATGACAATGGCATCTTTGGGAAGAGTGTAGTCGATGCCATCGAGACTGCGGAAAGCCTCGCCGCCGCGGGATAGCTCGACGGTCAATTGGTGACCGCGGATTTTGTCGTAGTCAAAGACATGAAGAAGGCTGCCATAGGTCCACAGGACATAGTTGGTAATGTCGACAAGATTATTGATCGGCCGCAAACCGATTTGCTTGATGCGTTTGGCCAGCCATTCTGGGGAGGGCTTAACCTTAACGTTTTTTATAATTACTGAAGTGATGCGGGGAACGATGGCGTAGTTGGGTTTCAGGTCTAACGGCAGTGGGTTTTTGATAGCGGGAATTTTGACGGTATAGTCGACTTTTTTCAACTTGGCGCCGGTGATAGCGGAAATTTCTCGGGCAATACCATAGATGCACATCCAATCGGGCCGGTTGGGGGTGATCTCTGGGTCGAAAATTATATCCCCTCCGCCAGCTGGCGGATCTTCGTGCCAGACCTCCACCGTCAGACCGGCAGCGCTGAGTTTGGCGGCCAACTCCGGAAAGGGCATTTTGATATCAACGTATTCTTTGAGCCAGGATAAAGGAATTAACATATCAGAACTGGTTAAGTATTCTTAGATCTGGGTTGGTAAGTATGCGTAAGTCATCAATTTGGTATTTCAGACTGGCGGCCCGGCCAAGGCCGAGATCAAAGGCAAAGCCGCTCCACTGTGCAGGGTCAAGACCAGCATTGCGCAAGACATTGGGATGAATCATGCCGGCGGGGAAAATTTCTACCCAGCCGGTGTGTTTGCAAAACGGGCAACCTTTCTGGCTACAAATCGTACAGGACATAAAGGCCTGAACACCGGGTTCGACAAAGGGGAAGTTGGTGGCGTCAAACCGGACCTTAATATCTTTGCCAAACAGGCCGCGCAAGACATAGTCGATAGTGCCCAACAAGTCGGTCATGTGAATGTTCTTGTCGATGACAAAGCCGTCGATTTGCCAGAACTCAGAACCGTGCGATGGGTCAACTTCATCAACTCGGTAAACCTTACCAGGCATAACGGTCCGGATCGGCGGTTTGGTTTTTTCCAGGATCTTGACCTGCATGCTGGTGACTTGGGTCTGGAGGATGGTTTCGCCGGGTTTGGCCTTTGATCCTCGGGTGTCCAGGTAGAATGTGGCTTGCATGTCACGGGATGGCGAGTCCGGCGGCGTGTTGAGCGAGGTGAAGTTGTAATAGTCACTTTCAATGTCATGGGTTGCACTTACCTGGTAACCCAGTTGCTTGAAGATATCCAGTACCTTGTGGAGGGTTTGAGTGATGGGATGCAAGTGGCCTAGTGGCGGCATAACAGCCGGCAGCGTAACATCGAGCCATTCGGTCTCACTGATGTTGGCCTCTTTGGCCTTTTGGACGGATTGTTTCTGACTGTCTAAGGCATCTTCGATGGTGGCTTTGACTTCGTTGGCGAACTGACCAACGATGGCTTTCTCGCTGTTGGGAAGTTCCGGGATCTTTTTGATGATCAGCGTCAGTTTGCCGGCAGATTTACCCAGATATTCCACGCGAATATCTTCCAACTGCCCGGCGTCGTTGGCGGCCAAAATCTGAGCCAGAGCCTCGTTTTTAATGTCAATCAGTTTGTCCTGCATGATTTGATTTTATCTGAGTATTGGTTATGGAACAACGGGTACGTTGCATGCCGATCTGCACCAAGTGTTCGTCCAATGGCCTGCCTAGTCGCTTGGCATCCTTGGCTGCTTCCTGGATTTTCAGGATTTCTGCTATTGCCCTGATATCTTCTCTCGTTTCAGACATAAAAAAAACCTCGCTGTTTACGAGGCTAGTTTGATTTGTTGCTAATTTATAACGTCAAACTGTCCTCGCTTTGGCGGGGCCGGTAAAGAAATAAAAGGATTTCCTTACATTGTTTGACATGGTGAGTTGATTGTAGAATGACTTGGCTAGTTTTGTCAATGACGGACCCCCTGCCGTCGCCTCTCTTCGCGCCGTTGCTTTCTTTCTGCTTTTGTTGGTCGCGGTGCGTTGGGATAGACTTCGATTCCATGTTGTTTGGCAAAGTTCTTCACGGCTGAAGAGCGACAACTTGGTGTGGCTGCATCAACGAACATCAGGCGCTTGACTTCTTCTACATCCCCAGAGGTTAGAAGTCTGGTCCAATAGGTATGTTTTCTGCCCCGACGAAAGACTGATTCCTTAACTAAAGTTTCGGGAGACTGAAGCCTTTTTATGTAACGGCCAACGGTGACGGGGGTCATTCCCCCGCTCCATCTGATGGCAATGTCCTTGGCTGTTCCTGGTTCTTCGGGTTGCTCCACGATTATATCTTTGGTGACCGGAATTATGAGTCTTGGATTTTGGTCAGAAACTATTGCTGCGGAGGTGACTGGAAACCTTAGATCTTCGGGGCTCATCATGTGTTAATTCTCTTGATTAGTTCTCTGAAAGTTTCCGGTTGTTCGGTGGCGAGTTGAGCGAGGATTTTACGGTCCAGCTGAATGTTGGCCGTTTTGAGTTTATTGATAAAGACACTGTATTTGAGGTTTTGGGCTTTGAGGGCCTCGTTGATGTGGAGAATCCAGTCGCGGCGGAAGTTGGATTTGCGATCTTTGCGGCCGGCGTAGGCGTATTGGCCGGCATGCAGTACCGCTTCTTTGGCCTTACGCACCAAACGGTGCCGGGTCATCATGAAGCCCTTCGCTTGTTCGCGCAGTTTTTTGTGTTTGGCGTGACTGGCTAGTCCCCGTTTAATTCTGGCCATAAGTTAAGTTTTTTTCTGAAACCACTTTTCCAGGTATTTATTGTGTGCCTCTCTGAGCGGTTTATACAGTTTGCCGACAAACGGCTGGAACCTTTTATAGTGATTATACGCCCTGGCTGAGATTTCTGCAGCCCGGTCTTGGGCAGACTTCTTGAAATTGATAACGTAGCGATGCATTAAATACCCAACAGTCTTCTAACTTTTTTCAGTTGAATACCGTGGATGACGATGGCTTGTTTACCGCGACGCAGGTTGCTGCGACTCTTGGTAATGTGCAAATGGCGTTGACCGATTTTACGGCGAATGACTTTGCCCGTCCCGCTGACTTTAAAGCGGGATGCAGCGGATTTGGTGGTTTTCATTTTTGGCATACCTTGTTAAGTCAAAAGTTAAAAATCAAAAGTTAAAAGTATAAGTAAAAATTTTGGATTTTCAATTGCAATTTTGACTTTTGCCTTTTAAATTTATAACTATTTGTTTGGCATAAAGGTTACGACCAGTTGTTTGCCTTCGAACTTGGGTTCGCGAGCGATTTTTGCTGCGTCTCCCAGTTCCTCTCGAATCCGGTTAATAACTTTGTGACCGAATTCGGGATGGGTAATTTGTCTCCCGGCGAATTTTATCACGATTTTGACGTTGAAGCCATCTTCCAGGAACTTTTTGGTCTTATTAATTCGGGTCTGAACGTCAGCTTCGGCGGCGAATGGGCTGCCCACCCTGACCTCCTTGACACCGGAATTCTTCTGGCCTTTCCTGGCTTCAGCGTCCTTTTTCTGCTCTTGGTACAAGTGTTTTTTAAAGTCAATAACCTTGGCAACAGGTGGTTTGGCATTTTCCCCGATTAAAACCAAATCCGCCCCACTTGCGAGGGCGAAATCCAAGGCTTCATCGCGGCTGAGAATGCCAATTTGTTTGCCATCCTCGGCAATGAGCCGCACCTGGGGCACGGTTATTTGACTGTTAACTTTGAATTGTTTTACCAATGCGTTTTTCTTCTATCTCTATTTTAATCTGGTCGAGGAACTTTTGCAACTCCATTTGACCTAGATCTCCTTGGTCACGGCTACGAATAGCGAGCTTGGCGGCAGCAACTTCTTTGTCCCCAAGAATAACCATATATGGCACTTTTTGCATTTGTTGGTCGCGAATCTTGGCGGAGAGGGTTTCAGCCCGATCATCAACTTCAGCGCGGATGCCGGACTCTGCAAGACTGGTACATACTTGGTTAGCATAGTCCAAGTGTCGGTCGGCAATTGGCAAAACAGCCACTTGCACCGGAGCCAACCAGGTGGGAAAAGCGCCGCCGTAGTGTTCAATAAGGACGCCAAAGAACCGCTCCATTGAGCCAAGAACCGTTCGGTGGATCATGACCACGTGTTGTTCCTGGCCTTTATCGTCGATATATG
>CAZQWX010000119.1:0-4659 GCA_964597255.1 uncultured Gammaproteobacteria bacterium
GTCAAACTGCTACTGCCGAAGATCACGCCAAACTGGTCGACGAATTTGCCACCATTATTCCTTTTGATGATGAATCCAAAAAGCGGATCACCGGTCAACTTGCAACCATGACCTCTGACCAGGTCGTCACGACACTTTCTAAAATTGCTCACGATGTCTATGATCAGCGGGAAAAACAAATCGGCTACTCTCTGGCCCGATACATTGAACAACAGGAAATGTTGCGAGTAATCGATTCACTCTGGATGGAGCACCTGGAAGCCATTGATGATCTGCGCGAGGGAATTGGTTTGCGAGGTTACGGCCAAAGAGACCCGCTTGTGGAATATAAATCTGAAGCTTTCGACATGTTTGAAAAATTAGTGGCTGCCATTGATTATGAAGTTGTTCACCGGATCTATAAAATTGCCATTGCCACACCGGAGCAAATTGCCCAAATGCAAAAAATGGTTACCAATGCCCAACAGGTGGAAAATGTCAATGCGCCATTACCTGCTAATACGCCTGCTCCCCAAGTAATACCACCCCAGACACCTGGCATGGAGCGAACCCTACCATCTGATGTGTCCTCATCAGCTCTGGGTGTAGTTTCTCAACCAGTTACTACCGATCACAGCAAACTCGGCCGTAACGATCCATGTTGGTGTGGTAGTGGAAAGAAGTATAAGCGTTGTCACTATCCAAATTAAAATAATATAATTGTGACATCTCTTGCGGTCCTCGCCTAACGGCTGTGGGCCTAAAGAAATGCCACTATCCAAATTAATCTTCCATGAAAATTGCGGCAGATAAAGCGGGACTAAGCCACTTAAAAAAAGATCCAATACTACAAACTATTCTGTCGGAAAAAGTTATTTTCGAATATGGTGACGGCAAGGATCTTTTTACAGCCATAGTAGAGAATATCATCGGCCAGCAGTTATCTGGTGGGCCAGCAGAAATAATCACTAAGCGGTTTATCAAATTGTTTTCTCCAAAAAAATTTCCTACTCCCGCCGATATCCTCAACATGCCAGATCAAAAGCTGCGTGATGTTGGTATGTCTTGGGCCAAAGTTAAATATATTAAATGTCTCAGCCAGGCAATTGCCGATAAAACTTTGGATTTAAAAAAAGTGCCCAACTTGTCCGACGAAGAAGTCATTATTGAACTGACAAAAGTTAAAGGCATTGGGTGTTGGACGGCGGAAATGATTTTGATTTTTCACTTACATCGGCCGGACGTTTTTTCCCTTGGCGATTTAGGCTTGCGTACCGCTGTTTCTAAACTCTATAAAATTGACCGAAAAGATTTGAAAATGATTGAAGAAATTTCTCAAAAGTGGAGTCCCCACCGCAGTCTTGCCAGCCGTTTTCTCTGGAGGAGTTTGGATAACGATTAGTTGATAATCAGAAAGCGGTTTCGTTCGAATTGATCTTTAATTACTGTCATTTTTCTACCCAGAACTTTTTCAAAATCAGATAACCGGTGCGTATCATCGATTTCTAAAACGGCGAAACCGCCTGGTTTTAATCGACTCGGAAGCTGGTTTAGTAAACGGTTGATTATATTGGTACCATTCTGCCCACCATCTAGAGCAGCGATCGGTTCGTAATCTTTGACAGATTTAGGCAATTTTTTAATTCTATGTGTCGGAATATATGGCAAGTTAGCGACGATAATGTCGAAGAGTAGGTTAAAGGGATAGTTAGAGAGCAGGTTAGACCTCAATACTTTAATATTATTGCCGACGATATTTCTTTTGGCCATTGCTAGGGCTCGAGCCGAAATATCTGACAGATAAACATGACTGTAAGCCAATTTTTCTGCCAACGTAACCCCCAGACAACCACAACCACAACCGACATCAGCAATCGTATATTTATGATCCGGTTGACACCGATTCAGAACTATTTTTATTATCTCTTCTGTTTCCACCCGGGGAATTAAAACAGCCTGATTAACCACAAATTCCCGATCGAAAAATGGTGCTTTGCCAATAATATACTCAACGGGCGTCTGGCCATATTGAGATATATCCACTCCTGATAACCCGTGTTGGCGTAAGAGCTTCAGCTCGTATTCAGTCGGCTTTCTTACCATCACCCTCGGATAATACTATATATTACTGGAAGGTGGTGAGAATATGATGGGACAGGCAGCAAGATTTGGCTATACAACTAGCCCAAGGATGATGACTAATGGAACAACTGCCATAATGACAGGCTATAACCGCTTGGGTGCCCTTGGTGGTTTTGAAGTTGGCGTGCATTTGGTTTTGGGTATAGTTATAGAGGTTTTAGTGGTGGCTGTTTTAATCGCATTAGTGCGGTGGTTGTGGAAATTAGGAAGTGGAAAATGATGAGTACAAATGGACATTTTCAGCCAGTTGCGTTAAGGTAAGAAATAGTGAATAAGAAAGCGCTCTCGCTGGTTGGTATAGTCGTTGTAATTGTTTTAGCCGGTGTCGGCTGGTATCTGCTTTTTGCTCAACAACCTACTATCTTGGCGGCAGCTCGTCTGCGCTATAACCAAGCAGTGAACAGTCAACAAGATTTATCAGCTGGTCCCTGTCTGGGTCAAATTGCTCCCGATTGGGTTTTAGATATTGCTCACCTGCCCCGCCAGCCAATTGATGATCTGCCCCAAAATCAATGCGCCGATTATAGCCAGGGTATTGCCCATCATTTTGCCGAAATGTCGCCCCGGGGTGAGATCATCCGCGTTCAGTAAATATCCACTAAAATATAAACACTATGGCCAATCAAAAACCTCTACCCGTAAGTTTTTATCGGCGTAACACTTTGGATGTCGCCCGTGACCTTTTGGGCAAAAAACTCGTCATCGCTACCTCAGTCGGAGTAAGAGCAGGGCTTATTGTTGAAACCGAAGCCTATCGTGGGATTGAAGATAAAGCCTGTCATGGCTCCTGGCGTAAAAAGACAAGTTGTCTTAACCTTTGGGGCGACGGCGGCATCCTATATGTTTATCTCACTTACGGCATACACTGGATGCTTAATGTTGTCACCGAAGATGATACTCTGCCTTCAGCTGTTTTAATCCGCGCCCTTGAACCGTTGTCTGGAATTGCCAGACCAACCAATGGTCCAGGAAGATTGACCAAAGCTCTGGGCATAAATAAAACGTTTGACGGGAAGAGTCTTGCCTCTGATGAACTGTTCATTACTTTCGGAATTGACGGGTTTACAATTACACAATCAGCCAGGATTGGTGTTGGTTATGCCGAAGAATGGAGCCGGAAACCTTGGCGATTTTATATCAGTGGCAATAGCTATGTTTCCTTGGTAAGATGATCACAATGAACATCCTTGCCAAGATTAACATGAGGCCTAAAAACCTCGTTTTTTTTGCCATTGGTAGCAGTTTACTGCTGCTTTTTCTAATTTCCCTCTTTCTGCAAACAAAATATAGTTTCTCTACTTTTGATCCCACCATTACCAACTATTTTCAGTCACTAATTCCTCACAGTCTGGATACGTCACTATCGATATTTTCCATCTTGGGTACTTTCGAGGTAACGTCATTAATTTTAATTTGTCTGGCCGCTGTCTTTTATAGAAAACTAAAAGTCATTCCGTATTCTCTGGTCATGTTTTTTGGTATCGTTTTGTTTGAATTCATTGGCAAATTGGCGGTACTCCATCCTGGCCCGCCTCACAATCTGCTGCGGTATGACCTGCCATTTAATTTTCCCTCCTCACAGGTTCAGACCAGTTTTTCTTTCCCTTCCGGCCATGTCAGCCGGACAGTTTTCCTGTTGGTAGTTGTTCTGTTCCTTTGTCTGCGACTGATCAAGAACAAAAACTGGCGGGCTTTGGCGATAGTTTCCTCCCTTGTTTTTACACTAGTCATGCTGATTTCCCGGATTTATCTTGGCGAACACTGGGCCAGCGACGTGATCGGTGGGATCTTTTTAGGTGGCGCCATGGGGTTTCTATCTCTGCTATACTATTAAACTGAACTATGAGTAACGAGGTAAAAATGTTTCTTGGGGTGATCATTGGAACACTGGTCCTGGTGGTTGGTGTTTCAGTTCTTTTGGGAGGAAATAACACTGGCACCACTTCCTCAACTAATTCTTCCCAGACAGTTTCGGCAGATATTCTTGTTCATCCGGATTCCTGGCAAGTCGCTACAAGTAGTGCAAAAGTGACGGTGGTGGAATTCTCTGATTTTGAATGTCCGGCCTGCACGGCGGCCGAACCTGAAGTGGAAACACTACGCGCCAAATATCAGGGTCAAGTCAACTTCGTCTATCGCCATTTCCCCCTGCCCGCTCATGACCTGGCCTTCGGTGCTGCCGAAGCGGCCGAAGCAGCAGGTCTTCAGGGCAAATTCTGGCAGATGCATGATGCTCTGTTTCAAAACTCGCCCAATCTTTCTCGCGATCAATTGGAGCAGTATGCCAAAAGCCTGGGTTTAGACATGACCAAATTTGATAAAGATTTCGACTCTGATCAAGTCCGCCTGCGGGTGACTGATGACCAAAATGACGGCAATAAAGCCAATGTCAACGCCACCCCAACATTTTTCGTCAATGGTCACCCCAATGTCGGCATTGACGGTCTGGACCAAGCCATCTCCTCAGCATTGAAATAGTAGCCACTTTGGTATACTTCAGTTAGGTTTGCTAGTCTTGAGCTAGTAGAAAATAATCAT
>CAZQWX010000120.1:0-7684 GCA_964597255.1 uncultured Gammaproteobacteria bacterium
GATAGAGATCACCGTTTGCATTAATATAGTTTGTGTTATTAAGAAACTGTACCTGGCCAGTGTTCTGAAAACCCAATTCCAACGGGCGGTTATTGGTCGCATTAATTTGCGCCGTTAGACTGTCAAAGATCAGTTTGGCTGATATTGACGCCTCGCCCCCAATACCCAGCTGACCCGAGAAAGTCGCATTACTACTGGTTGACTGCAAAGTCCCGTCAATCACAATTGTCGAGCCATTGATTGTCGTGGGTGCCCCATTGCGACCAATTGTTAGCGATGTCTGACTGGCAGTGCCAATCGCCAAAGTTCCGGTGGCATCAATCGTCTGTGATCCCACCAAGTTGATGTCGCCGGCATTAATCTTCAATCCATTGGCAATTACCACCCCGCCGGAGTTAGTATCACCCAAAATTAGCGCTTGCTTAGAAGTAGTGCTAATTGTTGGCGTACCATACAATGTCAAGGCACCAGAAATCGAAGCCGCGTTAGCTATTGTCACCAAGCTACCATCATCAGAGATTGTCGAGTTGCCCACATGTGACCCGTCCGGTGTGAACTTGGCCAGATAATTCAGGCTCCCAGCGATCCCACTACCACTTCCGGCACAATTTCCCGTTGAGAGACAGATTATACCAGTCTGATCCGGTACAGTGATCGTTTGCACGCTCGACGGCGACCAGGTCAAGATCCCCGACCCCGTGCCGAAAGTGATCTGGTCATCAGCCGCCGTCAGTGTCAAGGAACTGATCGAGGGTGTACTGGTCAAGCCCAAGGTCACACTGCCGCCCAAGCTAACCGCGCCGCCGCCTGTCAAGTTCGTGCCCGCCGTTACCGTCAATGAAGAGTTAGCCAACGCCGAATTGGGAATGTTCGTCAGTGTGTTTGATCCGCCGTCAATCGTCTTATTTGTCAAAGTCTGGGTATTGTCAGTCAAAACTAATGTTCCAGTTGCATCCGGGAGCGTCAACTTACTCCCTGAAGGCAAATTCAGTTGGGCGTTACTTGCACTGAGTGTTAGCGAAGTGAACGTCGGACTGCTTACTTTTGATACACTTTGGTCTAATACGATATCACCATTGACGGTCAGACTACTCGGTGTTGCCTCCGTTCCAATTTTCAAGCCATTAAGCAAACCGTTCAACACCACGTCGGTATTAATTTCCAGGTAAGGCTGGCCGCTGGGCGTCGCCGCCGCCAAGACTCCCTGCAAATCATTAAGGGTTGCACCCTGCCTTGTAGGGTGCAACCCTCCCAGAAACCTACTTCCAGCTGCAAAGGCTCCTGCCGCCAGCACCAATCCTGCCATCGCTGCAGCTGTTCCCAGCTTCCACTTCCCTCTCCAGCCAGATTTATGAGCCCCCGGCTTCGTCTCCAGCTTGCCTGTTTGTCTCAGCCATTCTTCTTCTGTTTGAATCTTCTGCTGCGGCTGAATTCTATCTAATCCAATCGCGCTAGTTACCCCTGTTTTCCGTACCTGTTCCTCCGTAGCCAATTTGGCCTTAATTTCCGAGAGCGCCAAGCCGCTTTTCTGCCAGGCTTGAATTTGCAACAACTGACTAATTGTTTCCTCCGGGTAAAATCCTATAACTCTTCTACTTCCGGCACTTTCCTGCCGACGGATCGCATGGGGGATCAAACCAATATTGCTGTAAAACCGGAGCAGGTTAGAAGCGTTACCTTTTCCAAAATCAAAACCAGACGCCTGAGCTGCGGTGATTAAATCTTGTCCGGAAATCAGTTTTTTGTCTTGTGAAAAATCGTTATTGTCCAGATTTTGTAGGCTCTCAGGCTACCTGTCGTAATATTTATCTTTAGCTTGTCAATATTTGCCGATTATATTTTGCAAAACAACATCCGCGAGTGCTATTGGTTGTTTTTACTCGCGTACGCGAGTTATCTCTGTTATTAATATAAGAGACCAGGCGCCTGCCTGTCAAGGGGGAATCGTGCTCGGTGAAACGTTTGTGAAAAGGAGTCGGATAACTTTTACCCCCAAACAAGAAGATTTTTTGAAAAAATTCTGGTGTAAACTAGCTAAATTAGCCCAAAATCTCTGTAGCCTATAACTGAAAACATTCTGCTATCTAAACCCATGAAGAAGTCTTCTTCAAAAAAGAAGACTTCTTTTTAATCTCACAGGTGACCATCTTTAAAATTTGTCGACCTATCACACTAATACAAAATTCCAAGTTTCTCTTGCACGCCTTGGAGATACTTAGATGCGATCGGCTATAGTTACTTACACAGTTAGCTAGCGTTTGATACATTCAGCTCTCAACCACTCGCGCGAGTTTAAAACTACTAAACACCCCCTGTTGCCATAACAAGGCCATCGGCACTGACTTACTTTCATTGCTAAGCTACCTCAGAGACCTACTACCCCATACCTCATAATTGAGAGACTGTTTAGTCGCCTACCATTTATTGGTCATTGAAAAACAATTTAGTATTGTGTTAACTTGAACCATGCTTTCTAAAAACGACATAAAAACTATCAAGGACATCGTCGGTAGCTCGATTACTGAAGCTATTGCCCCGTTGGCTCGAAAAATGGATCTTGGTTTTGCTAATCTGGAAGGGGGTCAGTCTAAGTTAGAAACTGGTCTGGCTAAGCTGGAAACCAGATTAGTCAGCCACGAAGTCAAATCCGACGCCAACTTTACTAAACTGGAACGAAAAATGGACAAACATACCAGGCAACTACAAAAGGCCATCGCGAGGGAACACAAACTCCGCCGGGAAGATTTCAATTATCTAGAGCAAGAAGACAAAAAAATTATCCACCGCGTCACCCGCATCGAAAATCATCTCCAGCTCGCCCCGGCAACTTAAAAAGTGGACCGGAAGAGGCTCGAACTCTCAACCTCCTCGATGCCATCGAGGCGCGCTACCGTTGCGCCACCGGCCCAAAACTCAAAGAATTATACACAAGTTGTGCCAGAGACTCCAGCTCAAGCTGAACCTTAGTATCGAAATAGTCAATTCGCAAAACCCCCTTGTAACTTTCTTTCTTTGTCGACTTGCCAATGGTTCTTGGGTCAATGAGCGGTTTATAAAAAAGCCTGCTAGGAATTTTAGTGACGTTTTGCCAATATTTTTCTAGCTGAACCGTATCTTGATCAGCTCGGCATTGCACCGTAGCCCGGGTCTTCTCAAGATCATAGTTAAAACATCTCTCCAGTAATTCTAAGAAAATAACAATAATTCTTGGGTCAGAGCTACCTAAAGAAAAAGCTCGCCTTCCGGTCTTATATTTTGATGCTTCACCCAGGCAAAGCATCGCCAGAGCTATTTTCGCCGTATCTTTATCATCAACCTTGTCCACAACCAACTTATTAAGAGCATCTAGTGACTCCAAAAATCCTTGTCGTCTTTTCCTATTAACCTCCCAAGCAACCTCGATTGCTCTTCTATTTAACCTTTTAATCTTCTCTGCATAGCCCGAAGGCAAAGTAACCCCTTTACAAAGATCACCCAGTGTACTTTTAGAGAAGTTAATTCCGGTATCCCTAACAATTTCGGTATAAGTCTTTCCCTCTGACCTCAACGCTCGGACTTGCTCTCGAACTTGCGAAGAATAACGTTTCACAAATCAATCGTACTACAACAGTCTTCCATGTGCAAGAGGAAAAAAACCGCACCTAGTCAGGTAGTAGCTTTGTAGAAACTATCGTAATCCCTCGCAAGTCCCTCAAATAGTGAGGCGAATTTAATTCCCATGGCCTTAAGCTTAGAATTATCTACTATAAACGAGCCTACCGTCTCACTATCAAAAGGAAACTCGTCTTCTCGATAATTTTTCCCAATGGCGGCTGGGTCAAACTTAATCTTTGGAGTCTTACCAACAATTTGGCCCATGCCCTGAACTAAACCAGTCATAGTGACTATCTCATCGCCAGCACAATTATATGCCCCGCCCAGTTGTTTCTCTGCCAACAGCACAACCGACCTGGCAACCTCATCAGCAAAAACAAACTGCGCAACAACTTCGCCATTACCTGGTATTTTTAAGATCTCACCTTTCTTAATGTGCGAGTATATAAAATTCTCTCGATCGCAATAATTCTTCGGCCCGAGAATATAAACCGGACGGATAGTTGCAAACTTAACACCACTTTTTACTAACTCTTTCTCACACTCCACTTTGCCCTTGTTATAGTCACCCCAAGCAGGCCAGACACCAAGTGGCGACTCTTCCATCAGCGGGAAAACGCCCGTTTTCTTATAAGCGGCAACTGATCCAAAATTCACAAAGAAATCGAATTGCAACTCGTCTATTGCCTTTCGCGTTTGTACCCCATTATAGGCGCACATATCAATAACCACATCAAATCGTTCCTTCAGGCCAATTCCCTTATTTCTGTCGCCTTTGACAAACTTTACTCCCGAAGGGTAAGTAGTAGACAAAGTCCCACGATTAAAGACCGTGACCTGTGAACCATGGTTCAAAAGTATGTCAACAATATACGGATCGACAAACCTTGACCCACCAATTATCAACGTTTTCATATGTCTTCGCCTATTCTAGAAAGCATGATTGACAATTGCAAGTAGTTCTGTCTATGATATGAGCACATCTTTAATGAAAACCATGAAAAAAAACCTACCTCTAATTTCCTTTCTCTTGATCTGGGGCTCAGAATTGTTGCTCATCGCCTTCGCCAACCTCTTGGTTTACGCTGCAGTCCAACAAAACTATCGTCAAAGTGCCGATGATCCCCAAATAGAGCTTGCACAAGATCTGTCTTCTCTTCTCTCTACCGGTCAAGCCACTCCCACACAATTCGCAGGAAGTTGGCAAAAAATCGACTTTTCCAAAAGCCTGACCACCTTTTTAATTATCTACGACTCCAAGGGCCAGGTTCTGGCTTCATCTGGTGTGATCGGCAACCAAGTCCCAACCATGCCTAAAGGCGTCTTCGAAAACAGCATCTTCGACTCGATTAAAAATAAAGGCGAGCATCGCTTCACCTGGCAACCTACCGACGACACTCGCGTTGCCGCTGTTGTCGACAAATTCACCCAAGGCAATCAATCCGGCTTCGTTCTGGCCGGCCGCAACATTCGCGAAGTGGAAATCCGAGAAAACAAGCTCCTCCTTATATGTTTTGCCGCCGGAGCCTTGGCCGCCGTCGGAACTTTTGTCCTAACCGGTTTATTATTCCTCTTCAAGAAGGGCCAAGTAGCTTAGCCCCGCAGTTCGCCAGCTAGCGGGCGAGGACCGCAGGGTTCGAACACGTAGTATTTACACTGAAACTGCTCGGTTCTTAGCTGTGAAATAGCCAAGGTTCGAACACGAAGTGCTCGGTTCTTATTTCTTTGGCCAAATCGAGGCAGCCCGGGGATAGATTTTCGTCAGGGGATGATCGCCACACTCGTGGGCCCTGGCCGGACAAATCTGCCGGCCATACTCAATCAGCCAATACGTCCAGGAAAACCAGAACTCCCGCGGCACGATGTCCATTAAGTCCCGCTCTACTTTAACTGCATCTTTAAAGTCAGACAGGTCAAACTTTTGCGCGAACCGCAGCACATGCGTATCGACCGCGATGCCCTCCACCACCCCATAAGCGTTCCCTAAAACTACATTCGCGGTCTTTCTGGCCACTCCCGGAACAGTCAAAATTTCTGCCATCGTCCGGGGAATTTCCCCTCCGAATTTCTCACTTACCATCTTGGCCGCTGCCAGAATATTCTTTGCTTTTAGGCCCGCAGTTCGCCAGCTAGCGGACGAGGACCGCAAGCCTGAGCACGAAACGCGACATGACTTATTGTGGTAAAAGCCAGTTGATTTAATGTCATATTCGAAGATTTTTTGATCTGCTACGAAATAGTCTGACAAACTACGATACTTTTTGAATAACTTCTCTGTTACCTCATTAACCTTCTTATCCGTGCACTGGGCCGACAACTCCACCGTCACCAATAGTTCCCAGTTATTCGAATACTTCAGGACAATCCGGGCATTGGGGAATAGCTTTCGCAGAACCGGAATCATCTTGGCTACTCGTTCCTTTCGTTCTTGGAGTTTAGCCATATATTCTGTTTACCCCGAGCTTGCAAAGGGTGGACCATGCCAGAATCGAACTGGCATCCCTGCAATGCGAATGCAGTGTACTACCACTGTACTAATGGCCCATACCAATAACTTACCGTCTTGCCCAGAGCCTGACGAAGGGTTACCTACGGGCCCAACTATCAGAGATTTTACCAGATTCGAAGAATTAATTTACTTCAGAAGTGTCAGAGGATTAACCGCCGTGTTCCCCAGAAATACCGTGAAGTGCAAATGTGGTCCTGTTGCCCGGCCTGTTTCCCCCATGAGCCCCACTTCTTGCCCCCGGGTGACATTGTCACCTATCGACACCAAAATCTTGCTCATGTGACCATACAGCGTCTGATAGCCATTCCCGTGATCGATGATGATGTGATAGCCATAATCATGGTTCTGATAAAGAACCGAGATGACCCGGCCGGAATCGGCCGCCAAAATCGGCGTGCCGATATTATTAGCAATGTCCAACCCATTATGGTACCACGCAAAGTACTGAGTAATAATCCCGTGTGTCGGCCAACCGAACTGGCCACTACCTTGGGCAAATAACCCAGAATTCGGCGTGGAATACACCGGCGCCGGCGCCACTTCTGGCGGTGTCCCTCCCGGAATCACCAACGTTTGGCCCGCCGACAAGGCAAATGTTTCATCATTAGCAAAGCTGTTATACGGCCAGTCAACGATTGGCTGCGACGAGGGCAAACCATACTTCTTAGCAAGAGAGCCAATTGTGTCTCCAGATTTCACTTTGACAATAATGCCCGACACCGGCGGAATCTCAATCACGTCCCCCGGCTTAAGGATCTTGCCATCGTCAATATTATTCAGATAGGTGATTGATGTGACGTCCACCCCGAATTGTTTCGCAATCGACGACAGCGTATCGCCACCTTGCACCGAATAATTTTCAATGTCGCGTCGGGGTTTGACTGACACTTCCGTCTGGGTATCCATGCTAGCGATGTCTGTGGAGAGATTGAGAACTGCCGAAGGAGATGTCGCGTCAGCTGCAACTGCTTTGGTGGGATAATTATTGGCAATAATCGGCGCTGACACCACCGCGCCCACCGTCAGAAGGACCATACCCACATGCAAGAAGGGTTTTTGGTAGGTGCCACGTCGCGCTTTGAGGACCTCAACGACGACACCCTTACCGGTCTCAAACACTGATCCAAAAAGGGCAAGTTTCTTTTGCCCATACCAGACCAGCGTTTTCCCGTATTCAGCAATGTCGCCCTTAACATCAGAAATAGCCATTTATGATTAAAGTGGGAGATTTAGTCCCGAACACGAAGGTGTTTACACTGTAAGTGCTCGGCGCGCAATCACCACAATGCAGAGATTTAGCCCCAAGCACAAAGGTACTTAGGCGCAATCTCCGTGTAACGGAGATTACTATACTAATAAAAATCAGTCAACCCCATCAGAAGCTATATAAACCGTAACAAAACACAATTTCTAATTTCTAATTAACCCAACTTCTAAATAAACCACACTTACTAAATCCAGTATTGGTCATTAAGACTTAACTATTGGAGCTTATTCTTGAACCTGCGAATACCTCTCTCCAGCGCAGGGTAAGCAGGATCCGAGAAGAGAATCCGAGCTAGTGAGGATTCTCATTTAGTA
>CAZQWX010000121.1:0-1745 GCA_964597255.1 uncultured Gammaproteobacteria bacterium
CATCCGTAGATGTAAGGGCCGTGTCTCAGTCCCATTGTGGGGGGTCATGCTCTCACACCCCCTACCCGTCATCGCCTTGGTAGGCCATTACCCCACCAACTAGCTGATAGGAAGCGGGCCGCTCCGGAAACGGACTGTTACATCCTTTAGTCTTGCGACCACATACAGTATTAGCTCGCCTTTCGGCGAGGTATCCTATATTTCCGGGTACGTTCCCACCTGTTACTCACCCGTCCACCACTGATTCTGTATTGCTACAAAACCCGTTCGATTTGCATGCTTAAAGCACGCCGCCAGCGTTCATCCTGAACCAGGATCAAATTCTCAAAAAAATCGTTTCTACCACTTTTTTAAAAGTCAATTGATATATTGTTCGATTCTTCTTCAATGTTTTATTCACTTTTTAACGTGCAAGGAAAATAATCCACCCAACCTCAGTACAAGGCTTTTACATTTCTATTCGAAAACGCCTTGTGCTTCGATTTGTGGTGGATAGTCGTCAGTAAGCTCGCAAAGCTCACTAACTGAGCGACTAAAAAAACCCGCTCCGAGCGGGTTGATCTTCAACCTATTCAAACTCGGATCAGTTCTTAGTTCTCATGTATAACGGGATTATATACTCGCATTTAGCAACAGTCAATGACAAACCACTTCACCTCTACTTGGTTCCATTCTGTGACCACGTACCCAAAATCCCTTATTTGTCCCCCGGGGAACATATATTGCCCCTTCTTCACTAGCTTCCAGATTCAAATCTAATCTGGCTGCGTCTTCCAATGCAGCCAACTTGATTCTATCTTTACTACCATCATCCACGGCCACTTTGACAGTCCGAAGAAATTCTCTCGAAATCCCAAACACCATGGGCTCGATTATAGACTTCTCCGGCCTAAGAGGCCAGAGCTTTATAAGCCAAGTTTAATGAGGCTCACGAAAACTCCAACACTTTCAGACACCAAAACGAGATATCAGTCGAAGTCTTAATCAGTTCGCATTCAACATCCAGGCTTTAGGCCCGGAGTTTTCTGCGAGCCGATTATAACTCACTATTTTCTATAAATTCAATTTAGACCCGCAGTTCCGAGTCAAGTCGAGGGACAAGAATCGTATCTTAATCTACAAATTAAGTTTGTACCTTCTTCCCCACGCCGCCACTTCATAGGAATCATAACTTTCATCAGTTCGCAAAGGAAGAAGATTAATCCGAAAATCCAGTTTATCGCCCGGAGAAATTAAATCGTTTTTATAATCCTGTCTGCCGAAGGAAAACACCTTACCATCCTTATCTTTCACCCAAGCATACACTGACATGTCCGACACCGGATCAGACAGAATGTTCACAATGCTGCCTGTCACTGTGTAATACTGAATTGTCTGACCTGTCTGGCTAGTCTGAGTTGTTTGAGTCATCGTTGTTGCTGCCGAATCCGTACCCGTAGTATCCGAGCTGGCCACCGGTTGAGTTGTTTGGTCTATCGGCGTCAGATTTCCCCCCTGATAGGTCGCCGTCTTGACCTCCATCGATCGACTGGCAATTTTTAATTCATCATATGCCGCCGAGTCCGTCGACGATGACACATTCAACACAATCTCCAACTTGTCCGATGTTGGCGGATTGGTTACCGTCACGTTATATACCGACGTCTCCCCTGGTCCGATTCCAAAAAAGTCAAAACCAGGCGTCAGGGTGCCAATCTTTTGACCCACTACGTTCCCATTGGCATCCAAAAATCGAATATACGGCG
>CAZQWX010000122.1:0-10394 GCA_964597255.1 uncultured Gammaproteobacteria bacterium
ATGGTTCAGTGACCAAAAACAATACGATTACAGCGGTAAATACAGCCAAGTCGAGATTGAACAACTGGCTCGTAATTTTATTGCCAAGCATTCAGTGGCTCTAGGTAACATTGATCTTTCTAAATTAGCATTAGAGACCGGCAAGAAGGATGGAGGGAATGGTAGGGTAAATTATTTCCTCATTTGGAAGGGAGAAGCCAGAACTGTCCAATTAGATCCACCTACCGAAACTTGTAGCGAAGACCTGGACAAGAACGCTCCTGTCTTGTATCTCAATGGCAACGATATTCCTTGTATTAAGGTCTACGAGACCAAAGAGCAGCCTAGCCTGAGCATTGCATTTACAAGCGGTGGTCAACTCATAAACTTCTCCAACGAGCTCGAAGGACCCATCGCCAGAGCCCGCATGCGTTAAGGTTTCTATGAAAATACTCAAACGTTTTATTCTCCGGTCTTTTGTGGCGTTTATCGAATTGCAGATGAAGCTACTCAAGACATTGGCCCACACCGGCTCACAACAGCCCCAACGAGCCGTTTGAATCTAAATAATGGAACTATGTCACTCCAGACATGAAAGCGCCACACAAGCCGACACGCGGGGACACGATGCAGAGACAACTTACTATTGATTCGTTAAAAATAACTTTTAAGGTAACTTCCAGTGTAAGAGCTAGTTACCTGGCTAATCTGAAGAGGAGTCCCTTGAGCTAGGACCTGTCCGCCTTTCTCTCCTCCTTCGGGACCAAGGTCAATTATCCAGTCTGCATTCTTGATAACGTCTAAGTTGTGTTCAACCACCAGGACAGTGTTGCCGTTATCTACGAGTTTATTTAACAAACCTAACAATTTTTCTACGTCAGCAAAGTGCAGCCCAGAGGTTGGCTCATCCAAAATATAGAACTCTCCCTTGGCTTGAAGTTTGCTGGCCAACTTCAATCTTTGAGATTCTCCACCGGACAACGTATCCAACGTTTGTCCCATTTCCATATAATCCAAGCCCACTTCATCAAGAAGGGTCATCTGGGCCTTTATTTCTCGGTCATCGAAGAAATCTCTGACTTCACTCGCTGTCATCGCTAGAACTTCGACAATATTCTTGTCTTTATATTTATATTTCAGTACCTTTTCCTTATAACGAGAGCCTCCGCAACTTTCGCATTTTATCTTTACATCACCCAAAAAATTCATATCCATCTCTATAAATCCAACACCTTTGCATAATTCACACCCTCCGTGAGAGTTAAAGCTAAAAAAGCTAGGGTGCATTTTGTGCTCATCTGCAAAGTACTTCCTTATTCGATCAAAAGCACCGACATATGTGGCGATACAACCTCTTTTATTGGCACCAACCTGGCCTTGGTCGATCAATACCACCTGGCTACCATGCTGACTCATTATTTCTTCAACGAGGGAACTTTTCCCTGATCCCGACACTCCAGTCAGCGCAACTAAAATGCCAATTGGTATATTAACACTCAAGTCTTTTAAATTATGGCGAGTAGCATTGGCAACTCTTAACTCGCCAGAGGCTTTCCTGTAGTCATTTTTTGCCTCGATAAACTTGTCTCCGCCTAAATATTTGCCGGTTAACGAGTTTGGGTTAGCTATTAAATCATCAATCTTGCCAGTGGCTACTACCTCACCGCCTTTTTTACCTCCACCTGGTCCTATCTCGACCAAATAATCAGCACTTCTTATTACAGTTTCATCGTGTTCAACAACAATTACGCTGTTCCCATTGTCACGAAGTCTCTTTAAATTTTCCACAACCTTTGTTACATCCCTGGGATGGAGTCCTGCTGTTGGCTCATCTAGAACATACACCGTCTCGATGAGGTCACAGCTAAGCTGACGAGCCATTTTTACCCGTTGTGCCTCTCCTCCGGACAAAGTGTCAGCCGATCGATTTAAGGACAAATACCCAACGCCAACGTTAATTAAGCCCTGGAGTTGGTCAATTAACCTAGGTTTGATGACCTCGGCATTTCTGTGGTCTAGGCTTTTAATGAAGGCTAAACACTCCTCAAGCGGCATATTGCCAACATCACCGATATTCTTGCCATTTAACCTCACCTCTAGGGATTTACTATTGAGCCTTCCGCCATGGCATTCCGGACAATCCACCAGATCAAAATACTTCATGTCATTTTCTGATAAGCTGCGATGAGTGTTGTTGTTGCGGTGGATGATCCGATGAACTACTCCTTGAAAGGTCCATCGGTCGATAAATTCGCCACTAACTGATTGCAACATCTCTGGGGGAGCATAAAGAATACGATCCAATTCCTCTGCATCATAATCGCTGACCTTCTTATCCATATCAAAATAACCAGAAGCTTTGACAATGCTCCATTGTCTACCGCCCACATACCAATCACTTGGGACGATTGCTCCTTCGTTCAGGCTTTTGCTTTTATCAATAACCTTTTCGACATTAACTTCAACGGCTCGGCCTAGTCCTTTACACTTCTTGCAGGCTCCATAGGGATGGTTGAAAGAATAGTAGGAAGAGTCTATGGATGGCAAGCCCACACGAGAATAAAGTAGTCTCAAGTAGGTGTAAGCTTCCGTCAAAGTTCCCACAGTTGAGCGTGGGTTGCCTCTGACACGGTCTTGGCTAATGACAATCGAGGCAGATACGCCTTTAATCTCATCTGCCTCTGGACGGTTACTCTTGTGCAAATATCTTCTGGCGTAGGAGGGAAGGGACTCAAAATACTGTCTTTCTCCTTCTCGGGCGATAATATCAAAGGCAATGGTGGACTTACCTGAGCCTGAGACGCCCACGAGACAAACAACCCTATTTCTAGGGATCTCGATGTCTATATTTTTGAGGTTGTTTTCCCTCGCTCCTTTTATAACAATGTTGCTCATATATTTGACAAACTTATAGGACTTGCATATAATAAGGTATAACGTTACGTTATAGTCAAGTACATATGGACAACCTAATCACAGCCGGAGAATTAGCCAAATTGGCGTCTACAACCAAGAGGACCATTCTTTTTTATGACGAAAAGGATGTACTTAAACCTGTAAAGGTAAATGGCGCTAACTATCGCTATTATCTTGAGAGCCAGATCCTCGACTATCAAAGAATACTTCTGCTATCTACCCTTGGTGTGTCTCTGGATGAAATGAAAAAATACTTAAAAAGGAATGGCGATTTGGCGAAATTGTTTGACGATAAGAAGGAGCTGATTGAGAAAGAGATCCGGTTGCTCGAATTTAACTTACAAAACCTAACTAGGTTCCAAACCAATCTCAAGGCAAATGGGACCATGGTTAACCCTGATATCAAAGTCGTTCCACCATTTGATGTCTATTTTATTGAAAAAGAAGGCTCCTACGCCAAGATTGGGCAGTATTGTGAGGAGTTGTCTAAGATGTTCGAAAATAAAGGTAAAAACTTCACTACTCTAGCAATTTTTGAAGAACAAGGCTATCGGCCTAAAAAGAGTCACATTAAGATTGGAGCACTGGCAACAAAGGGAATGGAGGTAAAGGAAGAGTATGCCGATAAAGTCAAATATTTTGAGTTTGATCCAGGTAAGGTCTTGGCTTATACCCACATTGGTTCTGGAAGTTTGTTGTCGTTGTTCTGGAAAGAGCTGGAGAAGTACTGTCGAGTTAAGGGTTATAAGGTAAGGACTAACGTCCCCGATTACGAAATATATTGGAATGTGAACACTGATCTTACAAAGCAGAAATTTGAGATCTTTTTACCAATTAACTAACAATCCGTATTTTCCTGTTAGTAGCTAGGCATTTGGGGTAAAATATAGGCAAGAATTACTATGGCAAAACGTGCTCAACCATCCAAAACAATTAATCCTCTGCATTTTGAGGACCTTGAACCACACCGGTTTGAAGATTTAGTAAGGAATCTAATTTATGATTTTAAGTCCTGGCGTAGCATTGAAGCCACAGGTAGAGGTGGCAATGACGATGGATTTGACATAAGAGCTTGGGAATCAACAAAGGAAATTACCAATAAAGATGATGATGATAACGAGGAGGGATCTATTCCAATTGAGGGAAATCTCTGGATGATTCAGTGTAAACGAGAAAAACAAATTGGACCCGCCAAAGTAAAGGAAATTATTCAAGATGGTGTACAAAAAGGAAAAGCCCCTTATGGCTACATTTTAGTGGCACCCGCTAACTTTTCTAAACAGTCCTACGATGTTTTCCGTGATGAGTTAAGGAGTCGTGGTGTGTCGGAATTTCATCTTTGGGGAAGGTCAGAACTAGAAGACACGCTCTATATGCCTAAAAACGACCACATTTTGTTCGCCTTTTTTGGATTTTCTTTGGCAACAAGAAAACGTTCAAGGTCTACCGAGATAAAGTTTGCCATTAATAATAAAAATAAACTGCTAAGGGCATTGAGTAATGGTAATTACTCAGACTCTCTTAGGAAATCAATTTTTGTCAGAGATTATAACGACACAAATTATCCCTGGGAGGGCGAATATAAAGATTTTGATAAAAGACCAAGGTGGGGAGAACATGTAGTCACCTCCTATCATCCAAAAGGATTAATGATTGATGTAAGAGAACGTTTTGCGTTTGTTGATTTAGATAAAAAAGAATGGGATTTTACTAATGCGATAGATTTGGTTTATCGACAGGGAGAAATGCAAAAGCAGGCCAGGAGAGGTAATCGAGACAACGACAAAGAAGAAAGAGTCCGAGATTTTTGGAGGCATTTACCAAGAAAAAATCAAGCAAAACTCACCATTAAAGGCATTATTCTTTTTGAAGATATTTTAGTTATTGATGATAAGGGCGATATTCTCAACCAACTTCCTCATGTTTTTGTAGACTTTAGGCCCCATAAGGGACCGTTTAGGGCTTTTTGGCACTACTTAGAGGTTGGAGGTGAACAATTTGAGCTTGATGATGAGAGTTTTAAGAAAATCAAAGTGTTTCCTTCTACATCAAAGTTTCCAAAAGTTGTTAAAGGGCATCTCTATAAAGACAAATCAATTAATTGGGACCAGGAAACATTGCGTCTATTCAAAATTAATAATGACATAGTCACAGTTCTTTATGATGTGGACAATAAGTACGCTTTTCTAAAACCAAGGGATGCAATATTAGTTACCGGAGCCGGTTCCAACAATGATCCAACATTTATTGAGATCACCCATAAAGAAGAGACTACTGTTGGCGAATATCTTAAAGAACATAACCAATCGTTTGTTAAGGAGGGTATAGAGCGGCAAGTTGGCAGAAGTGTTAAGAATGACGAAAAACTATCAGCTCTCGAGTTTGAACGAGCTTATGAGTGGCAGTATAAGGTTAAGCCGTAAGTGCTGTGGCCAATTGTGGCTGTAAGTCTGGGATATAGATATAGCCTGGATAGTTCTGTATAATTTCTCTAACGTTGTTCACAACGTTCCGCAATCTTTCACCAAAACTTTAGTTATGGTGGATTTCGCCTCGTAAAACTATCTTAGTATCTTAGAGGTATCCCTTTGGTTTCAGGAAGACACCCAAGATTCTAAGTTCCTTTAAAAATACCAATACTTTCCCTTGCCATCTGTAAATTTGTATGCTCAAGAACTACTATTCCATTGAATTGTTGTAATTCCGGAACGATCTGACCAGAGATCCCTTGACCTAATGGGCACATTGTTTCTCTAAACCGAGAGCTCCATTGTCTTTTGTCCTTTGCATGAATGATGTCCTGCCCGGAATTAAGTCGTTTGATCATACTTCTTGTAAATCCAATAATTCTCTTTTGTCTTCTAAGGTCTAAGTCATTCGCCTTGAACGAACGACCATAGTCGAATACAAATGGTCTTCTCTGAACCCTTGTTAATAGATAAAGATGCCATATGTGAAGAGGATCAAAATGACTTACAGAATTTTCAAAACCAACCCTTGAATTTTCCAATTTTGGTGCGGTTTTTAATGGGCCATAGTGGACAAGTACTTTTGTTCTTGGTACCTCATCAACTAACCCCTGAACAATAGCTAAATCTTGATCATTTGGCCTGTCAGGGAGGTGGACAATTAAACCAAGTCTGGTGCTTTTAGCAGACTTAGCAAACCTGTGTCGGTATTCTCTGTCGTAAAACCTACTATCTAGGTAAATTTGTACTCCATCAAAACCATCTCCGGCTTCTGCCAGTGTTTCAATGCTATCAAATTTTTTCGGTACACTCGAAATAGCTGCGGTTGATAGATAGACTTCTGTCATGGGCCAATTATACCCAAACATATAAAATTGTCATGGATCATCAGAACGGTTACACATACTATCGCTTAACTTCCTAGCTATTTCCCTTCCCAAATTCAGCCGAATTTCAGTCCGTGGTATATAATAGGACCCTAAATGAGAATTCTTGTTGTTGAGGACGAACATTTGATCGCCAACTCCATTAAAAAAGGCCTGGAGCAGGAGCGCTATGCCGTGGACGTAGCCTATTCCGGCGATGACGGTTTTGATCTGGCTTCCACTGAAGACTATGACGTCATTGTTTTGGATTTAATGTTGCCGGGCATGGATGGCATCACCGTTTGCCGCCAGTTGCGCGAGAAGAAAATCCACACCCCGATTCTGATTCTCACAGCCAAAGGCCAGATTCAGGACAAAGTCACTGGCTTGGATTCCGGCGCTGACGACTATCTGACCAAACCCTTTTCTTTTGAAGAGCTCTTGGCCCGGGTTCGAGCCCTGTCCCGCCGACCCAAAGCTGCTCTGGATGCTACCTTGACTGTCGGCAACCTGAAACTCAACCCGGTCTCTTTTGAGGTCCGCCGTGGTGACAAGGGCATCCGCCTCTCCAGCAAAGAGTTTGCCCTGTTGGAATATTTGATTAGGAACGCTAATAAAATCCTCACCAAAGACCAGATCATCGGTCACGTCTGGGACTATGACTCTGACATCTTGCCCAACACCGTCGAAGTTTATATCAGAAATCTCCGTAACAAAATTGACCTTCCGTTTAAGGGGGAAAAACCCCTGATCGAAACCCTTCGGGGTTTTGGTTATCGTATCGGAGGCGACAGTGTTTAAATCTGCCAGATTAAAACTTACCGCTTGGTATCTGCTGATCATCATGGTGATCAGTGTCACCTTCAGTCTGGTCATTTATCAAACCCAAACCGCCGAAATCGAACGCTTTGCCGCCGCTCAACGGGTCCGGATCATGCGCCAATTCCTGGGCGGCTATCTGGCTCCATCTTTGATCCAACCGCCATCGGGCCCAGTGCTGCTTGATCCAGATTTGATTACTGAAAGCAAAAGCCGGCTTGCCCTGGTCTTAATTTTCATCAATGGCGGCATTTTCCTTCTTGCCGGTGGCGTGGGCTATTTGCTTGCCGGCCGGACTCTGGCTCCCATTAAAGACATGATGGATGACCAAAACCGCTTTATCAGTGATTCCTCCCATGAGCTGCGCACCCCGCTGACATCGTTAAAAAGTGCCATGGAGGTATATCTCCGGGACAAAAATTCTACCCTCAAGGATGCCCGAGAATTGGTCTCAGATGGTCTGGGCGAAGTGAATAAACTGCAATCGCTGTCCGATGGTCTGTTGCAACTGGCCCAGTATCAAAAGCCAGCCACGACCGCTCAATTTACTAAATTATCCTTAACCGCGGTGGTCGATGAGTCCGTCCATAAGGTGTCCCCGTTGGCCAAACAGAAGAAAATCTCGCTAAAGAATGCCACTACGGACTGTCAAATTGAAGGTAATAAGTATTCACTGGTTGATCTTCTGGTCATTTTGTTAGACAACGCTATTAAATATAGTCATGAGAAGGGTGAAATCACTCTCTCGTCTCAAAAAGCCGACGGGGCCGTGACTATATCTATCCTCGATCATGGTATTGGCATTGCCGCCAAAGATTTACCTCACATTTTTGATCGGTTCTATCGCGCCGACACTGCCCGCAAAAAAGATGGTGCCGGCGGCTATGGTTTGGGTCTGTCAATTGCTAAACAGATTGCCACTGCCCACCATGGATCACTCACGGTGGATAGTAAACTCGGCAAAACCACCACTTTTACCTTTCGTTTTCCCGTAAAGCAGTCAGCTTAAGTTTATTTTCAGGAATATCTTATATTCTAAGTCATACTTACGCAGCTTGAGACGTCACCCCCAGTCGGACACTGGGGGTTGCCATAAATTTTTAACCCGTGACTGATGTTAAGAACATTATCATTGCCGTTTTAATCTTGGCTCTGGTCGGGGAGACCAGCTATGTCATTGTCAAAATATTTGGCTTACAGCCTTCTACTCAGTCCACGACTGCTACCGCCATACCCGCTCGTTCAGAGACTGATCAGCCGAGGCCCGCTTCACCTTCTGGTCGGCTGCCACTCTTAACCAAAGGGGATAATCTTTTGACCTCCGCCCTTTTTCAGTATGCCTATCAACTGGCTCCGGGTGACACCCCGGCCGCCACCCAAAAAGTCTTGACTGGCTTCACGGTTGACAAACAAGCCTCAGCTGATGGCTCAGTGGTGGTCAAACTGATACCCAAAGAGTCTGATGATCAGTACCAGGAATATACCGTTCTACCTGGTCAGACACTATACTTTATCGAGCAAACCCCGGCAGATGACCAGCCCGATACCGACAAAGACAAGAATTTACGTGATGATTACGGCATCATTGTCGATGGTCAAGGCATTATTCAGTAATAAATTTTTTCCCCTTATTCTACTTTCCCTGGTAGCTCTAATCATTTTTGCCGGTCTGCTTCTTTGGTTTCGACCCAAGTCGGCAACTTTCTCTCCTGCGCCCATAACCACTCAACCCTCGACAACTCCTACCCAGCCACTAACCAGTTCACCATCCACCCAATCTGTTTCTGGTTTCCTTCCGCCGTTGGATCAAGCACAAGAAAGAGTCACCAAGAAATTCTTCGGCACCTATGTTACCCCTCAAGATTCTCCGGTTCAGCCGGAACGCTTTACCGGCTATCATACCGGGGCCGATTTTGAGACCTTTCTTTCCGAACAAAACAGCCCCGTTTCCGTTCATGCCATCTGTCAAGGAAAACTACTTGCAGCCGAGTATGCTTCCGGCTATGGTGGGGTAGCGGTCGAGTCGTGCAATCTTAATGGTCAACCCATCACGGTAATTTATGGCCATCTGAAACTGGCTAGTATTACTACTCCTATTAATCACAACCTGGCACCTGGCGATGTCCTTGGTGTTTTGGGGGCTGGGTATTCCAGCGAAACCGACGGCGAGCGCAAGCATCTGCATTTGGGCTTTCACCAGGGAAGCAATATTAATCTTCTTGGCTATGTGCAAGCCAAGGCGGAGCTGTCAGATTGGCTTGACCCCTGTCTGTATGTCTGTCATGACTAAAAACCAGGGAAATAGTCGGTCACAATCTTATCTCTCTTCACCCCCAATTTTTTCAACGTTTCCTCAAAGCCGGTGACCATAGCATGCGGTCCGGACAGGTAAAACTTTCGCTCTCTATAATCCGGCACTTCTTCTCTGATCATTTGATCGGTGACCCGGCCCGTTCGGCCCGACCAATCTTTCGGTAAATTGTCTGTGTCGGTCAAGGTATACACCACTTTGGCCCCCAATCTTTTCTCTGCCTCTCGGAGAATGTCTTGGTAGACGATATCTGCCGCCACCTTATTGCTGTAAAAAATTACCACCGATCGGTTCAAGCCATTGTCCAGCAAATATTTTAAGATACTGCGAAATGGCGTGATGCCAATGCCGCCGGCCATAAAGACCAGTTTTTCTTCGGATTTTTTATCCAGCGTAAAGTCGCCTGCTAACGACCCGGCCATAATTTTCTCTCCGGGTTTTAATGCTGCCATAGCCTGTTTAAATGAACTGGCCGGCTGATTAAACTTTACTCCAATCCGCATTGTTTCTTCAGTTGGGGAAGAGGCCAATGTAAAATAGCGCCGGTTGCCGCGATCGTCCGTGTTTTGATGACCCAATGTCCATTCCAAATATTGCCCCGGGACAAACTTAAACTGATCGTCTTTGGTAAAAACAAAATCATACGTGTCTGCTCCAATGGTCAGCTTCTCTTTCAATGTCAGCATGAGTCGCTGTTTAGAGCTCACGATGTACGCAAAAACATTGCCAACAAGAAGAGCTATCTCCGGCGTGGTAAATATCCCGCCCAGGTTGATTTGGGGGACAAACAATATCCCCACTAACGAGGCATAATATATCCGCAACCGTTTGGTTGGCGGGGTCGTCAATGGTTCCGTTAACATGACAGTGGCGAAGAATAAAATAGGGGAGTCTAAAAAGATTCTTCCCAAAAGCGTAACCAAATCTAATCCTGAGTTCCAGCTGGCCACCAAAATAATTAACGTAGCCGTTACAATAAAAGTCACGACCATCGTTTCCCGTTGAATCTTCCGGACAATTAACCAGCCACCAATC
>CAZQWX010000123.1:0-5315 GCA_964597255.1 uncultured Gammaproteobacteria bacterium
GGCCAGAAGCCACCAGAAGATTACCATCTTTAGTTCTCTGGGTCAGAGCGGAAAATTCTCGAAAAACCAGATTTACCTAAAGCCATTTTCTCTGCCCCGGTTCAGCCAGTGCTTATGGCTCAGGCGGTGCGGGTCTTTTTGGCTAATCAGCGCCAAGGGACACAAAGTGCCCTGACCCGAGCCGAGGTATCGCGTACTCGCAAAAAGCTCTACAAACAAAAAGGTACCGGTGGCGCGCGGCATGGTGATCGCAAAGCCCCCATCTTTGTCGGTGGTGGTATCACCTTTGCCCCCAAACCCCGGGATTATGGACTAAAATTGCCAGAGCGCATGAAACGATCGGCTATTAATTCCGCTCTGACCCAGAGAACTAAAGATGGTAATCTTCTGGTGGCTTCTGGCCTGCGTGCCCTCTCGGGCAAAACCTCAGAAATAGCTGAATTCTTGGTCAAGATTGACAGCACCAATCCGCAGCTACTCTTGATTACCGATGGCTATCAGGAAAATGTGTGGCGTGCTTGTCGCAATATTTCTAATCTAACCGTTTTGCCCGCTTCGCAAGTCGGCGTTTATGACATCCTCAAAGCCAATAAACTAGTTATCATGGAAGAAGCTGTTGAAAAATTCAGTCACACCTCAGAAGTCAAACAAGAAGCCGCTCCCGTAAAAGAAAAAACTGCCAGACCAATCGCTACAATCAAAAAACCCGTTACCAAAAAGACTAGCACTAAATCTAAAGTTACTAAGAAACCAGCCAAAAAAGCTTAACTATGACCACAATTTTAATCAAACCCATCTTAACTGAGAAATCTATGCAGGATGCAGCCCGCAGTCGGTTTACTTTTTCCGTGGCCATTGAGGCCAATAAGGCTCAAGTTGCTCAAGCTGTGGCTGCTGCCTTTGGTGTAAAAGTAGTCAATGTCAAAACTATGACCGTCAAAGGCAAAACCAAGCGGGCCGGCAAACTGCGGTTGGAAGTGGCTGCTAGTTCCTGGAAAAAAGCGATTGTTGAGTTAGCCAAAGGCCAGAAGATTGATTTGTTTGATATTGCCGAGACACCACCGGCTACAAAATAACTATGCTAAAGAAACTTAGAGGCACCATGCTCCGCCGTTTTACTACCAGACTGGACTACCAGTCAGTGTTAACGGCGTCGGAGCCGGAAAAAAGCTTGATTTCCATCTTGCCCAAGACCTCCGGCCGGGACAACCAGGGTCATGTCAGTTCCCGCCATATTGGTGGTCGGGAAAAACGCTACTATCGTTTGATTGATTTTCGCCGGGACAAGTTTGGCGTGGTAGGACAGGTCGTTTCTGTTGAGTATGACCCCAACCGAACATCTAATATTGCTCTGGTTGTCTATACTGACGGCGACAAGCGCTATATCCTTCATCCGGAAGGTCTTCATGTTGGCGACACAATTGTTTCTGGCCCGGCCGTTGAGGCCAAATTGGGCAATGCTTTAGCCTTAGGCAACATGCCTGTCGGTACTGTTGTCCACAATGTGGAACTGCGTCCGGGCAGTGGTGGCCAGATTGTCAGAGGTGCCGGAACCGGAGCTACCTTATTGTCTAAAGAGGGCGAATATGTTACCCTTAAGCTCCCATCCGGTGAAACCAGACTGATTCACAAGCTTTGCTTTGCCACCGTTGGTACCCTGGACAATGTGGAGTGGAAGAATGTCATGTTTGGCAAAGCCGGTCACAGTCGCCATATTGGCATTCGGCCCAAGGTCAGAGGAACTGCTCAGAATCCCCGGACCCATCCCCATGGTGGCGGTGAAGGTCGGTCCGGCGAGGGCATGAAACAGCCCAAGACACCGTGGGGCAAACCAGCCAGAGGGCTTAGAACCAGGAATCGTACGAAATACAGCAATAAATACATAACCAGAAGGAGGGAGAAATAATTTATGGCACGATCGTCTAAAAAAGGACCATTTGTTGATCAGAAACTTCTGGTCAAGGTTATTGCGGCTAAAAACACCGGTGACAAGACACCGATCAAAACTTGGTCCCGGGCCTGTCAAATTCCCCCCGACTTTGTTGGCGTTACAATAGCAGTCCATAACGGGAGAATTCATATTCCGGTATTTATTACTGAGGCCATGGTTGGTCACCGGTTGGGGGAATTTTCGCCCACCAGGACTTTCCGGTCCCACGGCCGAATCGTGGCCCGGGTCTTAACTAAAACTTAATCTATGGAAATCATTGCTCATTCTCAGAATGTTCGCATCACCCCCCGTAAGGCACGGGCAGTGGCGGTGATGGTTAAAAGTTTGTCGATATCCCAAGCATCTCAAAGGTTGGAATTTCTGGCCAAAAAAGGGGCCAAGCCAATGGCACTGATTTTAAAGTCGGCTATCGCCAACGCTGTGACCAATTTCAAACTTAAGGCTGAAGATTTAAAAATTAAAAATATTATCGTCGACGAAGGTATGAAAATGAAACGCCGGGATACCAGCCACCGACCCGGTCGGGAAGGCTTAATTCAAAAAAGAACATCACATATTAAAGTCATACTGGAGAGTTCATAGTTGATAGTTCACAGTTCATAGAAAGACCAAATACTATGAACTACAAACTAATAACTAATCACTAAAATTATTATGGGCAACAAGGTTCATCCGATCGCTTTTCGACTTGGTCCAGTTTATACCTGGACCTCGCGGTGGTTTGCTCCCCAGAAGCAGTACAAACATCTGCTCTTGGAAGATGCCAAGATCCGCAAAGCCCTGATGGCCAAGCTCAAGATGGCCGCCGTCGCTCGGGTGGAGATCGAGCGGTCGATCAATAAAATCGGTATCACGTTGTATGTTGCCCGGCCGGGTGTGGTGATTGGTCGCGGCGGGACCGGTTTGGAAGATTTGAAAAAATACATCATGACCAATCTCCTAAAGATAAAACCTGATGACAAAAACGCTGCCAAAGTGGACATTCGGGTCGAGCCGATCAAAGAGCCCAACCTTGACGCCCGATTGGTGGCCAGTGGGATTGCCGACCAACTGGTCAAACGCATGCCCAGTAAGCGCGTTGCCAAGCAAACCGTTGAACGGGTGATAACTGCCGGAGCCAAAGGTGTCCGAATTCGGATTGGTGGCCGGATTAACGGGGCGGAAATTGCCCGGGTGGAGCATGAACAAGCCGGCGTAGTGCCACTATCCTCGATCAAAGAGCGAATTGATTTTGCCGCTGTCCCGGCCTTTACCCGGTCCGGCTATGTGGGGGTCAAAGTGTGGATTTGCTTACCAGCCGAGAAAACTGCCGGTGGCCAACGATCAATGACTAATACCCAAGTACCAGTACTTAACAACTAACCTATGCCAGCCATAGCACCAAAACGAGTTAAATTTCGCAAAATGTTCAAGGGCCAACGGCCCGGGATGGCCAGTCGTGGCAGCACCTTGGCTTTTGGTGAGTTCGGTATTTTGGCAGAAAGCCGCGGCTGGGTCAGTGCTCGCCAAATTGAATCGGCCAGAAAAACTTTGACTCACTTTACCGCCAAAGGTGGCCGGATTTGGATCAGAATTTTTCCCGATAAACCGATTTCAAAGCAACCACTTGACCATCGTGGTGGTGGCGGCAAAGGAGAGATTTCTGAATATGTTGCGGTCGTTCGTCCTGGTTTAATTCTGTTTGAAATGGGTGGACTACCGCGGGATATGGCGGTGGAAGCCATTCGCCGGGCCGGTAATAAACTATCAGTGCGCACCAGATTTATCTCTAAAGCTTAATTTTATGAAACGAAAAAACGTTGCCGATTTACGAAACAAAACCGTTGCCGAACTGGATAAGGCGATGGTGGACTTGACGAGTCAGCTGGTCAAGGCCCAACAGGAATTGGCTTTGCACAAGGTTAAAAATACTAACATTGTCAAACACATCCGCCGCGATCTGGCTCAGATGTTAACTATTAAAACTGAAAGACAGCTCGTTGGGAGCTAACAACTTATGCACACACTTACTGCTATCGTCAGTGGAAATAACATGCAGGACACCATTTCGGTGAAGGTGGCCTATGAAATCAAACACCCGAAATATCACAAAGTCATGAAGCGCACCAGTAAATTATTGGTCCATAATGAATTAGCCGGCGTAAACATCGGCGATTTGGTGCGCATTGCCCAGTCTCGGCCATACAGCAAAAATGTGCATTTCATTGTCACCGAGATTGTCGAACACCGAAAAGTTGATATTACTGCCGATACCAAGGTTGACACTAAAGTAACACCCAAAGAAGAAGCTAAACCAGAAGTAAAAAAACAACCAGTTAAAACTAAGGCGAAAAAAAAGTAAATATGATTCAACGCCATACCGTTTTAAAAACAGCTGACAATACCGGAGCCCACAAATTGCGGGTGATTCATTTATATGGCGGCTCGACCAGAAAGTTTTCCTATCTGGGTGACATTGTCCGGGCGGTGGTCGATGGAGCTGATCCGAATGGCATGGTCAAAGACTCACAAATGGTATTTGTTGTTGTGGCCCGGGTACACAAAGAACATCGTCGTGACGATGGGAGTTACATTCGGTTTGATGACAATGCCGGCGTAATTATTAACGCTCGTGACAACAGGGATCCCATCGGCAGCCGGGTTTTTGGCCCAATAGCTAGAGAGTTAAAAGATAAAGGTTTTGCCAAAATAGTTAGCATGGCATCGGAAGTACTATAAATAACGATTAGCCCGGAACGGAGCGCAGCGAGTACCGCGCGCAAGGTTCTTGAGCAAAGCGAAAGGTTCTTATGAAATTAAAAAAAGGTGACAAAGTAAAAGTGATGGTTGGCAAAGATCAGGGTAAAGAAGGCTCTGTGGAACGGGTATTTCTGGGAACTGCCAGGGTTCTGGTCGGGGGAGTCAATATGTATAAACGTCATACCAAACCCCGAGCCGAAGGTCAAAAAGGTGGGATTCAGGAATTTTTCCGACCCTTGTTGGAATCGAACGTCGCCCTGATTTGTCCGAAATGTAAACAGCCAACCAGAATTGGTTACAAACTAACAGCCAAGGAGAAGGTTAGAATCTGTCGCAAATGCGACCAAGAAATTAATTAAAACTATGCATCCTAAACAAACCTATCAGCAAGATTTAGTTCCTAAACTCAAAACAGAATTGGGTCTGACAAATGTCATGATGGTGCCCAAGGTTACTAAAGTGGTTCTCAATGTTGGCGCCAAAGAAGCGCTGGCCGATAAGAAAATTTTGGAAGCTATTTCAGAGCAGTTGGCTGCCATTTCTGGTCAAAAACCGACTATTCGCGCGGCCAAGAAATCTATCGCCGCTTTCAAACTACGTGCCGGTCAACCCATCGGCGTTTCGG
>CAZQWX010000124.1:0-2669 GCA_964597255.1 uncultured Gammaproteobacteria bacterium
ACATTACCGATAATCTCTATAACACCATCGAAAAGGAAATCGTCCCGCTCTATTTTGACCATCAGGACGAGTGGCAAAAAAGTATGACTAAAACCCGCCAGGTTGTAGAAACCAACTACACCACCGCCAGAATGCTTAAAGACTATGAGGAAAAGTTATACTTCTCAGGTCAGACCTGACCGCGGTGCGTCGCTACAGTTAATTTTGCTAATCTTTCTGCCAAATGAGCCGTTAAATCTGTCTCGTTGATCTGCCACCCCCAATTCCCTGCCGGTTTTCCCGGATGATTCAGTCGGGCCGAACTTCCCAGGTTTAGCACATCCTGCATCGCTATAATAAAAATAGTGGCCCTAGAATCCATTCCCCGGTTGATAAACCGTGCCGCCGCGCGATCATCATGACTAAATCCCCGGACCGTCTCGCTGTCATGGACGCTGGTATACAGAACTTCATCCTTTTTTACCTCAGATACTTTATTCCATAACATCACACTACTTCCCAAAAACTTAAACTTCTTCCGCAGCCCCTCCACTTCAGCCGTTATCACTCCCAGGTCTTCAGCAATAAAAACCCGCCGCGGAAATTCCGCTCTAGCCACTGCCAGGATTTTCTCGCCCGGCACTGGCAGCCATTGGCCGGACTTCCCGGATTTCCGGCCAACCGGAATTGCCCAAACACCACTATAGCCCCGAAAGTGGTCCAGTCGCACCACGTCATACAACCGACATGCCCAGGTCAACCGCTGCAAGAAGAAGGCCAAATTACGATCAAATTCCACCTCCCAGTCAAACAACGGATGACCCCAAAACTGGCCTTTTCGGCTATATACATCCGGCGGTGCTCCGGAGAAAAACCTCGGCCGGCCACCCTTACCCAGCAAAAATAATCGTTTGTTCGCTTCAAATTCCCGACTTTTCCACGCCACAAAATAAGGCACATCGCCAATTATTTTTATTCCCCGGTTATTGGCATACTTTTTAAGTGCAAACCAATCGTTTTTTGACCCATATTTTTGATCAATAGCTAGGGAATTCGGACTGTTATACGGAGATAAATAGCTGTCTCGAGGATTAAGCGGCAACACCTGCCAATATTTTTGTTTGCCTTTTGTTAACCAATCTACAAACCTATATGCTCCCGAAAAACCGCCGGGAATAGACCCGACTGGCAAGAGAACCCCGGCACCTGTCATATATTTACCGTTAATTCATCGTCGGGCTTTTGCCCTACCTGATCCCGCTCGGAAGCCAACTCGTCAATCCGCTTTTTTAAGAGTTCCGCCCGAGCATATTCATGAGCCTGTGCGGCTGCGAGCATCTGCGATTCCAGTGTACCGATCATCTGATCATATTCGACCTTCGTCACTGCCGCCTTGTCCGTAAACATCCGGGCCTTAATCTCCTCGTCCTCCTTGCGCGACAAATCCGCCACCTTGCCCGATCGTTGCCAGTCAAAACCGAGACGGATAATCTGCATGTACAGTTTATCCGCCCTTGTCTTAACCGTTGCCGAGGCCGACGATTCCTTCACCGCTTCCAACAGCCCATAAGCCCCACGTTCAATCATTTCCAGACTCCACCAGGGTTTGGCCGAGGCCCACCAAAACTGATCCGAATGTAGGGCTTTGTCCAAGATGTCCCTCGCCACACCATCATTGTTTCCCACCGTCGAAATCGCCAGGTCCACCAACTGCCACTGCAGCTTGTGGATCGGATTATCTCTGTCGTCCCACCGGGAATAGGGCTCACGCCGTTTCAGATCATAATCCATCAGCGCCCAAGTCGAATCCCGTGGTACCACATTAATAGTGTCCGGGAACAGTTCCAAAAGTTGCGATACAAAAACTGTCGGTAATGCCGGATCCCGATAAATTTCCGTCAACAGCTCTTCCAGACCCAGTCGGTGGTGGCCAAACGTCTCACCATCCATCCCAGTCAACATGTATTCATTTTTTACTAGTCGGTCAGCCAATTCTCGAATCAGCATACTCCCCGTTCCCAACTGCGCTGAGAGAATCTTAAAACTCATGTTTCTTTCCCGGAAGAAGAAGTGCAGGCCGTTCGGCCCAAGATAGGTTTTATCAGCCTGATAAGTTAAACCAGCCGGGAGCGCTGCTTCGTCCAAAATAATCCATTTATAGCCCATCTTTGCCACCACCCGACCCACTTTTTCGCCATACGCCATCTCCGGCGGAAAGAAGCCCATGGGTTCGTAGTGCGAACCAAAATATTTCCTATTAATCTGCCTGTTTAATTCAATCTGCCGGATAATTTCCGCTTCCGGCAACTTCGGCAGAAAAGCATGGTACTTCGCCGTCTCTGTTAACTCCAATTGACCCCGTTCCAGAAGGGCTGTAATTCGCTCCAAAATGTCTTCGTGCCCCCACTTGGCCAACATTTCTGTCAGACATCCCGGAATTGACATCGTGGCACGGGCGTTAGGATTGTCCCACAAACCTTGGAGCACCTTCTCATATGACTCTCTGGCAACTTGATCCAGAATCGCCTTTGTCTGGGTTGGCGGTTGATAAATATGCAGAAAATTTGCCCAATACACTTCAGTAATTCAAAATGCAAAAGTCAAAAGGCAAAACTGCAATTCAAAATTATTACTTTTAATTTGAACTTTTAACTTTTGCTTTTTAACTTTTAACTTAATTTATTGTCGAA
>CAZQWX010000125.1:0-4526 GCA_964597255.1 uncultured Gammaproteobacteria bacterium
ATATTCCACCGTATCAAACGTGTAGGGCACCGGCGTCGCCGATGGGGCAGGAAAGTTGCTAGTACAGTTGCCACCATTGGGATCCTTGGAAATCCGCAACAGGGCCGCTACGCCAGTCGAGGCTGTACCCATCGTCGTATAATTGACGCAGCCCGCCGACCGCAGCTGCCTCTCAATATCCGCCAGAACACTCTGGGCATTCTGACGAACCTCATTCTGAATCGCAATTTTATTACTATTTTTGATGGTTTGAACAATAAAATCGGCCCCGGCCACGGTCAAAATGCCAAACACCACCAGAACTACCGCAATTTCAATCAGAGTAAATCCACGCTGCATATCAGTAATTATAGAAATATGTATCCACCTCTTCATTGCGACATTTGCCTCCGTCTCTCCAACCAACTATCGATTGTACTGTCGCTTGTGAACTGGGGACAGAAATAGCAAGCTGGGTATAGGCATAAAAGCCAGCGGCATCTGCCGAAACATTGTTATAACTGCAATCACTGTTCTGTTGTGTCGGGCAAGTACCATTCGGCGGATTCAAAAGGGTTGTAGGGTCAAAAGCTCCTTTTGTGGCAAACTGCTTGCTGTCATAACATCCCTGTGGCAAACTGGCCATCCCGGCCCATCTATTTGTTTGGAAATATGCCCGCGACTGCTCAATCGCCGCTTCGGCCTTAGCTACCGCCTGATTGTTCAGCAGGGCCGAATGACTCGCTGCCATCGCCGAGACAATCATGTCGATAATCACCACTGAAAAAACTCCCAGGACCAGGATCGAAAACACCGCCTCAATTAAGGTAAAACCACGTTTATTGGCCATAAACCCGACTGATCGTCATACCATTACCTTCAAAATATACTGTTTTCGATGTTCCGCCGCCACTGAACGTCACACTATATGTGCCAGAAGACACCAATGCTCCTGCCCCTTGTTGATTCTGACACAAAAAACCGTTACTACCACTATAGCAGCTACCATTCTGGCTCCCGGTCAGGTCACCGGCACATGGTTGAGTAGGACTATAAGCAGTCAGAGCCGGGTTAGCAAAACAAATCCCGACAGGCAACACATTCTGTCCGGCTTGGCCATAATTGCTGGAGATAGTCACACCAGAAAGCGTAACTATATTAACTGACTGTGCTGGGATAAGAGAATTAAAGATAGTATAACTGTTTCCCCCGTCAGCCGGAATTACCAGGGAACGCACCGCCACACCTGCCGCCCCACCGGCACCATTACTCATCTCCGTCGAAAGCGCCCGGACGTTCACCAGAAATTCATTTTCTGCATTAATTACTGGTTGAGCTTGATTGAAGGATTTAAGGCCAAAAAAGGCTATTCCGGCCACAAAGGCCATGATCGCCAGAACCACCATCATTTCAAACAGGGTAAAACCAGCTTGTCTATGCATTAGAACCCGAGGTAAGCCAAAATCGGTTTTGTCCATAAGGCAGCAATCAGGACTCCCATGACCAGAAACGGTCCCAGAGCTATTGTGCCAGAAAGTCGCACCTTCTTCAAGCCAAGCAATGCAAGAGCCGCTAGCCCGCCCAATAGAAAGGCCGACCAAATGCCCACCAGTGCCGCCGGCCAACCTAGAAGGAGCCCAATCAGCACTGCCAACTTTACGTCCCCCAGTCCCATACCCCGGAAGCGTGTTACCAAAACTATTGTCAAAAACCCCAAACCGGCAAGGCCACCGATCAATAAATTCAACAAGAAGTTATAACCTGCAAATTTCCAATTATAGATTACTGCCCCCAGAGAGCCCATAATAATCATCTCGTCGGGGATCAAACCATAAATCAGATCAGAGAAAAAAATAACTATCAGGGAGTATGCAACCACATAATAAAACAACTTAGCAATCAAAGAGATGTCACCTAGATATATCCACATCACCGCACTGGTTACTGCGGTTACCACTTCCACTGTCGGATACTGCCAACTTATTGGCTCGCGGCAATAACGACATCGGCCATGCAGTCCCAAAAAGGAGAGGAGGGGAATATTATCTGACCAAGCCAAAGCGTGTTTGCACGATGGACAAAAACTCCTGCCCTCCCAAAACTTTGGTGTTCCTAAAACATTCAGGCGGTAAATCAAAACATTTAAAAAGCTGCCGATAATTAATCCAAAAAGTCCTAGAACAAAAATCATATATCTATTGTACAATTAAAAACATTGTGGAGAGTAAGATATACGATGAACTATACCACCTGGAGAAAAACTATTGGTGGCATGTCAGCAAAAGAATTTTAATCCACCGGGAGATTAAGCGGGCAGGGATAACCAACCCTATTAGCAGGGTTTTAGATGCCGGCTGTGGTACCGGAATTATGCTGACCGAACTATCCAGAAAGTTTACGAAAGTTTATGGGCTGGACCGGTCGCTAAAGGCCTTAAAGTTCTGTCGTAAGCGCGGCCTGCACCAGGTGCGTCGTGGAGATCTCGAAAAAAAATTGCCATTTTCTGCCAACTCCTTTGACGCCGTCACTGCTCTTGACGTCATCGAACACCTCGATCAAGACGGTAAGGCAATCAAAGAACTTCGCCGAATAATTAAGCCCACAGGAAAGCTTTTCATCACCGTTCCTGCCTTCCAGTTTCTCTGGACCCACCATGACGATTTGCTTTGGCACAAACGGCGTTATACTTTAAGTCAGCTGCAAAAACTGGTGACTGACAATGGCTTCACAGTCAAAAAGGCCAGTTACTTCTACTCATTTCTTTTCCCGCCGTCAGTTGTTCTTTTCAAACTTGGCCTCCTGTTTAACGGCCCAAAAACATCTGTTGTCCCGCCGAAAATTATCGGCCAACTCCTGCTACTTACTTGCTCTATCGAGAGAACATTACTTAAATTTGTCTCCCTGCCATTTGGTGTCTCGATACTGCTTGTTGCTCAAAAGGATGCTTGATTTTCTATCCCATTACACATTCGCCACCCCAGATTTTGGCCACAGCGACCTTTGGCATTTCAATTTAGCACTAAAATTTCTCCTTTCCGAAGCCCTGAAATCCGGCTATCTTCCGCTATGGTCTAAAAACATTGGCACCGGCTTCCCACTTCTTGGCGAGGGTCAAATCGGATTATTTAACCTCTATAATCTCGTCGCCTTTCGCCTCCTAAATCCGATCCTTGCTTTCAATCTTGGTTATGTCATCTCTTTCCTCATTGCCCTCACCGGAAGTTATCTGTTTGGCCGGTCCTTGAAACTCAAGCCTCTACCATCCTGGCTCTTGGCAATCACCTTCAGTCTCTCGGGTCCATTTGTCACCAACATCTCGCATTATAATTACATCCAAACTTTGGCTTTCTTACCTTGGCTGTTCTTTCTTACCGAAACCTATTTACTTTCCAATCAGAAACGGTGGTTAGCAGCCCTTGCTTTTGTTATCTCTCAGCAAATATTTTCCGGCCACTTACAAATTGTTTTTCTCTCCCTTAGCGCTTTTGCCGGTTACGCCTTACTGCGATCAATTTTCACCAGAAAACTTATCTCATTGATAGCCCTCGGCCTGGCTGCTCTTCTTGGGCTAATGCTCAGCACACCCCTGATCTTGCCAATGCTGGAGCTGGTCAAGCTCTCGCAACGGGCTGGCGGCGTCAGCCTTGCCGACATCGCTCAATTTCCAATTAATCCCAAGCATCTGCTTTCATTCTTCAACCCCTACCTCTTCGGTGATCCCAGAATCGGCACTTACCCGCACTTCTCCGATGACTGGGGCATTTTTTGGGAATCAACCGGCTATATCGGCATTATTCCCATACTGTTAGCCATATATGGCTTTCTAAAATGGGGTAAGGATAATTACGTTAAAATTTTCAAAATCATCATCCTTATTTGTCTTGTTTTGCTCCTGGGCAAATATACCCCAATATTCTTTCTTTTCAGTATCTTACCTCTCTCGCTATTTCGGGTCCCGGGGCGATTTATCATTATTATGGTTTGGGGTCTGTCTGTCCTGGCAGCAATCGCTTGTTCGAAGGTAAAACCTCGGCTGTTTCAGTGGTTATTTTTGGCTCTCAGCTTAATTGATCTTCTGCATTTCGCCATCACCTATAACCCAATTATCAACGCTACTGCCTGGCTTGCCGCTCCGCCCACCGTCAAAATTTTGCACCAAGACCCCTCATGGTACCGCGTATACAGTATCGAGAATGGTGCCGCATGGAATAAAATTTTTAATACTGAAGGTTGGAAAAATATGAGCCACTACTATGACTTTAGAAACTCTCTTGATCCTAACCAAAATCTCTTCTGGGGCGTTGGCTCTGTCGATGCTTATGCCGGCCTGGAAAGCCGGCGGCAGGGATTTTGGGAAGGTCTAATCAGTCAAGGTGTCCAACTCGATGACCCACCAACCAAGGCAACTGTTTCTACTAGTTCTGCCAAATTGCTATCTTCTGCTGGGGCAAAATATCTCATTTCGCCTTACCCCATAACCACCATCGGTGACCAAATCCAACCCCAGCCTATCGCCACCATCTCCGGTCAGCCTACCTATTTTATCT
>CAZQWX010000126.1:0-1739 GCA_964597255.1 uncultured Gammaproteobacteria bacterium
CAATTTGGGGAGCAACGACGGCAAGCTTTTTAGCTAGGGAGGCCTGATCAAATTGAATTTCGAGCGGCAGGTCAATAGTATTTTGGCTGGCAGCAATGATTTGCTGGAAGTTGTAATAGGGATTCTTGGTTTGGCGGCCAATGGAAAATGCCCGTCTGGCCATAAGCTGAGCATTAAAGCCCAAACTAATGTCAGAGGCAGTGGCGGAAACAGTGGCAACGGGTGAGGAGATAGTAATAATGGTAGGACCAAGTTTTGAAGAGAGGGCGGTAAAGTAAGTTTCAACATCTTTCTGGGAGTGTTCGGAAAAGTCGACGCCGGCGACTTTAACACCGGGATAGATCCTATCTTGGAATTTATAGCTGAAGAGAAGGTAACTTATTGAAATGACAAAAAAAGCAGTGAGGAGAGCGCCGGCAAAAAAGCTGCCAACTAGGAAGAGATAGCGACCAATGCGTTGCATGAAGGTGACGTTTCTGGTAGTTTTAATACAGTATCAGAGTATGAACTTTGGGGAGCTATTGTCAAATAAGAAAATTTTAATCCTGGGGGGAGTGGGGATAGTAGTCTTTTTAATCATTCTAGTGTTGATAATAAGTGTGGCGTTCCGTAGTGCGGCCCCGGTGACAATTACGTATTGGGGCCTGTGGGAGCCGGAATCGGTTTATGCTACAGTCATCGCGGATTATAAGAAGGCAAATCCTCGGGTAACAGTAAATTATATTAAAGAGTCGCCCTTGAACTATCGTGATCGGGTGGAATCGGCGATCGCGTCAACAGGTGGCCCGGATATTTTTTTGATGCATAATACCTGGTTACCGATGTTTGGTGGTGGGTTGGCACCGGTGCCGAGCAGTCTATATTCACCAAGCAGCTTTAAAGCCACGTTTTATCCAGAAGCAACAACGAGTCTGACAGCTGGTGGGGTACCGTATGCGATCCCCTTGGAGACGGATACATTGGGATTATATATTAATACTGATATTCTGACGGCGGCGGGGGTAGATATGCCGACGACATGGGATCAATTTCGGACAGCGGCCCAGAAAATGACAGTACGGGACAGCAATAACCGAATTACAACAGCAGGGGCAGCGATGGGAGTAGCCAGTAACATTGATCATTGGCAAGATATTGTATCCTTAATGATGCTTCAGGCGGGGGTGGATTTGAACAATGCGCCAAATTCCAATGCAGCCTCGGCAGCGTTGGCTTATTACACAACCTTTGCGACGGTGGACAAGGTGTGGAATGAAACGTTGGACCAGTCGACGTTGGCATTTGCGGAGGGCAAGGTTGGGATGTATTTTGGTCCATCATGGCGCTATTTTGACATCAAACAAATTAATCCCAATTTGAACTTCAAAGTAGTGCCAGTGCCGCAACTGACGGGTGGGGCGACAGTAAATTTTGCTAGCTATTGGGCAGCAGCAGTGTCGAAGAAAAGTACCAATCAACAAGTGGCCTTTGATTTTTTGAAGTTTCTATTGAGTGATGCGGAGTTGACAAAGATTTATACAGCAGAATCAAAGCTGCGGTCATTTGGCGAACCATACCCAAAAGTGAGTATGGGGTCACTTCTGGTGACGGATCCGGCAGCGGGGGTGTTTGTGTCCCAGGCGGCGACAGCAAAGAGTTGGTATTTGGTATCATATACCGACGACGGTGACAGCGGGATTAATTCCCGAATTGGGAAATATTATTTGGATGCGGTGAATGCGGCGGTGGGTAGTGGGGGT
>CAZQWX010000127.1:0-2183 GCA_964597255.1 uncultured Gammaproteobacteria bacterium
AGAACTCCGCAGGAGTTAAACCAATGAGAGCTTTAGCGGTTCTCTCAGAACGTAGGGCAGATAAAATATTCATATACCTTAAGAGTAACACCCAAAGGGGCTAATTCGCAACTAGTCTAGTTCCTTCCCAAACTCCCCCTAAATAAGGTTAAAAACATCTCTGTCCTGGTCACCCCTTTCGGCACTGTTTCCAGTTTCTTCTTCATCCGCCGTGGCCAAAATTTTGACTTCCGAATCACCGTTCGGGAAGACTTTGGTGCTGTCCAGATCGCCGAAGCCGTCCTCACTCTGCTTTCCTGGATCGAGCACCCCACTCCCAACCTCGCTCTCTGGTATCAGGTCGAATCCAACGTCGATTTTCTTCTGGCCAAATCCAAACTCGGCGAACCGTTCAATTTTGACTTTGTCCCCACCGTCTCCGGCCTTCCGGAAATCCCCGACGGCCTTGTCGCCGAAAGCGAAACCTATCTTTCCAAAATCGGTTTCCCCATCAAACCCATTTTGTCCGCGTCTATTGTGAACCCTGCCTCGCCAGCAGGCAGGTGCGAACCCGTACTTACTGTGGACTCTCATCTTGTTTATAACACTTTCACTCCGTCCGAGAAGCGGATATTGATCAACCTTATTACTCATAAAAACCAGCTTATTACCTACGATCAAATCGGCAACTGGTTCTGGGGTGAATCCGAAGAGGCCCTGGAAAAATTTAACCTCTACTCCGTGGCCAAGATTATGGAGAAAATCAGAAAGAAGATTAAGGATCAAGGAATCTACCAGGAACTGATCTATACTGTCAGAGGCCAAGGGTATGTGTTGTATGACTAAACCACTCCAAGCAAAGTTGTTACAGCTCCTGCCCGGATAGAGGATATCTTTGGACGGGAACCTCCTTACTATCAGTACCCGACACTCTCATTCTTTCTTTAACACCAGAACCAACCACACGAGCCATTATCTCAAAAGTGCCGCTTGAACCAAATCTAAACTTCTTCCTGTCATGAAAAGCAACAAACTTGAGAGCCTCACCGTCCCTGACTTCCAAATCGGGACCAGTCATACTCTCCGCACTCGGTCTAACTTTGAACTCCAAAGGTGGCTCGATAGCCCTGATTTCTGAATTGCCAGAGTTCAATACACCCCCAGTCACCTGACCAAGATCATCAACTTTCTCTATCGAGAAGTACAAATGCTGTTCCTTACGTGCACTTAACAATTGCGAATTGTACCCTTCGCGGCCTAATTTTCTCGTGCCCAGTTTGAACTGACACCGAAATTACTTTCTTTCTTTACTCCCTGTTCCAATCCAGCGACGCAGCCTTCCTTCACTGTGAAGTTCGCCCAATCGTACTTCCATACTGTGAGGATGACTGTTCCCGGCGGCTAAAACTAATTCCCTAAAACTAGGGCTGGCCCCACTCTGTGTCATTACTTCCAAAGCTGAAAGACCGTCCATTATCAATTCTTCGGCAACACCTAACTGAAGTGGTGTTGCCCTTAATTCACTTGGGTCCTCTAAAACTGAAAGTAATATTACAAAGTTTAATACCTCGTCTGCGATTTTTGGGTCAATTGTAACTGCCATAGTATTAATTTAAATGTAGATGTAACGTTTTTCTTGAAACCCAGTTTGAACCCCTTTGCCAAGTCTAAAAGACTCAAGCAGAAACTAGCGATGCATTCTCAAACCAAGATACCCCAGATAGGACTCGTCTTCCAAGACAATTTTGGTTATAAACTCCCTATTAACGTACTCTGCGTCCGACCATTGTTCCTGATAAAAACCCCGCATCAAATTTTCCCCTCTTGGCGCCCGGGTTCTCAACTTCACAAATTCGCCCGGCCTAGGAGCAGACACATAAAGAAAGGTATCATTCCTCAGTCTCTTGTCACGGGAAATATGAACTGTTCCATCCCTAAAATTCCTATACTGACCCCCTCCGCCAAAATCCTCCCTCCTGAAATACACCACCCCGGTCATTGACGCCCCAGGATAGGCCGTCATCACCTCTCGAGAATCAGTGTCCCAATCCACAAATTCCACAGTCATTAACTTGCCGTCATGCAAATGCTTGACCACCGAATCAAAAACACTCTGGCGTGACTCTCTCGCCCGCTTTTCTTCCTCAGTCTGATAAACCCAATAGCTTGCAGGCCTTAGCGCCTCCGCTTGATATAACACCCTC
>CAZQWX010000128.1:0-8857 GCA_964597255.1 uncultured Gammaproteobacteria bacterium
CGCCAACGACCGACACAAAGCTCCTTGTTTCCAACGTCCACCCTATCCCTGGTCAACGGACATTAGAGTTAACAGCAGGCAGCGGCATAGTTTCAGTAGTAGCAGGACTAAGAGGTGCAACAGGAACTGCCATTGATATCAATCCGCTCGCCATCATCAATTCTCGGCAAAATTTTGCCACCTATGGACTATCTATGGAAGCACGTTTAAGTGACTTGTGGGAAAAAGTACCAGAAAGATTTCACGAGATCTATGCCAATGGCCCATTCGCTGAAGGAGAAATCGAGCAACCAATCGATCATGCTTGTTATGGAGCAAGATCGTTTATGGACAGACTCACGAAGGGTCTCGAAAAACATCTGTTACCTTCAGGACGATTATTAATCGCTATAGCACAATGGGCAGAACTCAATTACTTTGAGTTGCACATAAAACAAAACAAACTTAGGTCTAGGGTCATCGATTCCAGACAAAGCGACGATAAGCAAAGAACTTATCTTCTTTATGAAGTGAAACCAATCTGAGCACACATTCTTTCTCCAGTCAGGTGATTTAAACCCACACACGACAACTTGCATACCACACAACCCACTCTCGCGGGTGTCACAACACCTATTTTCACCAAACTGCGGTCTACAAAATGTTCCCAGAACTTCCCGAACAAGCTGCATTATTTCCCGGCACGGTATCGGTCGGATTGTTCGCACATTCGTTCACCCAGGTCCCATGGCTTCCACCCTTGTATTGCCAGCCGATTATTACGAAGAAAAGTTAGGTTACCTTTTTAGAAGACGGAGCAAAGCCCAATGTCATCCTCCATTGCCACGACTGGTATGTCCACAATTGGTTGGGTATACCGATTTCCGTTAGCCCACGGTGCAAAACCTGAGGAATGAATTGTCTGGAGATATTCAATCGCCGGTATCGGTGCTCCCGGATAATATAAACCTAGACTGATAATACTTGGGTAATGTTTTGCATCGGCCACCATCCTGGTTACTAAATCCTCCTGCTTAACCACGTCATCACTGAACCCCCGACAGTTGGCAATCAGCGGTACCTTGGCAGTGTCACAAAACACCCCGATAGTTCCCAAATCAATATCTTCCCGATACCAATGTGGCTCCGGTGTCACGCCATATTTTGCGCAGTCTGGCGTCCAATCCTTAATAAATGCGTGAATCAAACATCTTGCCGCCCCCAACTCGCCAACAATTGATGCTACCGCCGAGATGGCATTAGTATCCTTGCAATCCAAGACCACTAGAACTTCCGGATGCAGTTTCAACTGATTAACTGCATACGAGATAGTGACATTCTCCTTCGGGAACTCTTTGCCCAAAACGGTATAAAATTCCTGGGGATGACCGATATAGGGTTGGTCCTTCTCAACTCCATCAACAAAAGCCTCATAAGCCCAGGCAATATCTATCTCAATACTCGCCCGTCGGCTGATTGCTGCTTCTAATTCTTTCGGTGTGACTTTGGGGGTGTGGTAATAAAAAAGCGACCTGGATCCTTGAAATAACACTTCATAAGCCCTAGATCCAAGCACGAGATCATGCCATTCAATCTCCATAACATGATTATAACTCCTCTACTGTTACCCATTTTTGTCACAGTTACCTTCTTTCTGTAAAGCTATTTTATATCCGATCACTATCAGTCCCCAGTTGAACAATTATAGGTTATCTGATAGAATTGAGCCTATCAATATGCCAAAACTCAAAATCAACCAAGTAGAAGCTCCATCGTTGGAATTTCTTATAGCAAGGTATAAGACTGAAGTCGCCCGACATCAACATAGGGTTACTCGTCTCACAGGAATTGACCAAAACCAAACACTTGTTGGCCTAACAGAAACCCCACCAGATATCCCTACTGATCAAGAGATCGATCCAAAAATCTTAATAACCAGGTTAAAAAGGACCGAAAAAGCAGGCACTATCCGTGCGTCTGCCGATAAATACATTGAGGAACACACTGCCCAAATGGCCGATGCCAGAAAACGTCTAGAATTACTGGAACGTGTACAGGATCAATCCAAAGACATCGCCAATATTGAAAAACAAATTGCATCTCTAGACAAAGGAAGAGTCAAACCAGAAGTTATTAATCGCTATCGCCAATTACTCGCACAACTTCAGAAAACCCGCGACGAAAGGATTAGGCAAGTTATTAGTAATGACCAACCGGAAGAAGTTCCTAATAAAACCAATGGCGAAAGTTCAAGAGAAAAAGGGACACGATTCAAACCCACAGAAGATCCCCTCTTCACTCCGATCACTTTAGAAGGTGGAAACGAAGCCAGTGGAGCTGCCGCCGCCATCATAAGAATCTTGAGTGAAGCCAGTCAAGAACACCCAATTGGTGTTTTGGAACTTGTAAAACGTTTCGAAGCAGCTGGCACCCATGTGACCGAGAGACAAATTGGCGTCTTCGTGCAGTGGACTAAGCAGTTATTACGGGAGAAAAAAGACCCAAGAATCATTACCAACACTAAACATCGCGGCCAACTGGGAGAATACTTTGTCACTACCGAAAAACCAGGACAAACATTGGAAATCCCAGAAGAACCTGCAGCTCAACAAGTTGCTCTCCCTGAGGAGGAAAGAACTTCTGAGCAAATACAGTTGTTAGTCAGGTTTAATATTGTCGCACGCGCCTTACAAACCGTACTGCCTCAAATAACAACAATAGAAGGTATTGAGGAAATCATCAGGGAACAGTCACTTACAGACATAATAACGTTTTGCCAATCTGTTATTCCAACACCAGACACAACTGCCATGGACAAGCAAACCCAGTTGAAAATAACATTGTCGACACTCAGCGACCTTAGCTCAACCTTAAGAACCAACATCGACAGCCTTGTTGCACCCATCGGCGAAGATGACGAAAACGTTTTTGAATTTCTAAGCTCTTTAGAAAACTTAAATAAAATATTCTTTACATTTGGAACCGAAAGTGTTCCGGGTCTGGAGGCTGTCCGTCGACTCCTTTCTGGCGAAACCGTGCTTCCGTCAGCCAGGATCACAGTTACACCAGAAAAGAAAAAACCCGACCCACAGACAGAAAACACAAATGGCGGTAAAGAAAGCTGGGAACACCAAGCAACCATTGAACTAAGAGCTAGCCTTAAGAAACTTTTAGCTACTAAGGGCATCACACCAGAAACCACGCTTAACTCTGCCAGAATATCCAGGTTGAGGATTGCAGATACACCGGACGTTGATGACAACTTAAGATTTGTTGGAAAATCAATCATAAGAGGTGAAATTCCGTTTTATGATCTTCTGCAGATTGTCGCTTTCGGCTACTTCCACGATCATAAGGGACTTAACCCAAGGCAAAAGAAACAAGTTATAGACATAGCCCGCCAGGTCAATCAACACATGCTTCAGGAGCAAAAGGCAAAAAAGAGCTCAACCTCTCAACGGTAAACTTTCCCTTCAACCGCCTTACATTAGTAGTTGGTCACCTACCAACAGTAACTAACGCTTTGCTCCCCGTACCAGTTGAGTCAAGGTATCTCGCGCCTTATCCTTGGTCAAACCTGGTCCACGAAGGACAATTACCCTGTTATGTTCTTCTGGCCTTGATCTCTCAAAATCCACTTTATACGGCTGACCTGGGCGTAACTGCAAAAACTCAGTAAGCTGCTTCATGGCTTCGGGTCTTCCTTCTGCACCACCAGACAACCTCACGGCTTGTTCTACACGAACAATTCCTCCCTGCCTCCCATCATCTAACGCAGAAAACAATAATAAATGAGCATACCGTCGATAAGGCCATGGAATGACCCATAACCTGGCAGGTTCAGACGTCAATAACGGTTGATAAATTGGATTATCGCCATTTTTTCCTCGAGGATAACTTTCAACACTGATAATCTGTGCCTGTCTGTTCCCACTGACAATCACTGCGCCATCCAGGAATCTTGCAATACCATTAAGTTCAACTATTCTCATCCGTTTTCACCCCCTAACTTGATGCGGTCGCTTATGTGCAATGATCTCTCAATAGCCTGCTTAGTTTTATTTAACCATTCCACCGACCAGGTCTTGGGAGTAAGTTGGTTATGAACAGTTAACCATTCATAAAGTTCGACCATTGCCTGATCATACTCAAGATTGCGTTCTTTTTCAAAAATCCGCTGCAACCGCTTCCACATCTCATACTGTCCAAGTGCCAACGACCGTCTGAAATCTTCAACCGTCTGATAACCAGGAACATTCGCACCTCGTTTAATATGTGCCTTCGTATGCAATATGACTTCATTGCTGCGTGGATTACGGACCTCAAAGTCTGTGGCCAAGAAAATCGGATATTCCATCCTTGTTGGCAGCTCCTTACCGCCATTTGATCCACCAGTTAAACTGACCCTAATCTTGGTATCAGTAAGCAACGCCATACTCTCAGGTGGTAAATCTGCAAGTGTCGGATCGCCTTTCTTCTTGAGGGTTATTATCCACCCTAAGTGTTTTCGGGGCACCGACGGATCAAGTGTCGGATCGCCCATCATGCCAAAACTTGCACCTGAAGCTTTCATCACTACCTCAAAACCAAAGTATTTCTCTAAGGTCAAACAAAACTCCGTAAAAGCCATGTTATCAAGAGACGCATTCGGTAAACTGATCACCGCCGCACCTCCGTCTCTGAGAACTTCATTAATTCCTGTCAAAACGCGGATCCGTTCTTCACCCGGAGCTGTCAGATCAAGCATATACGAGCAATCCACCGCATCATAGACTCCATTAGCAAATAAGTTCCCGACTGTTGATGCTTTTGCCTGAACCCATCTCCCGGGAACACCTCGAAATTCACTTTTGCTTGCCTCCAACACCGCAAGATTAATATCAAGATTATCTACCGAGATGGACTGTCCAGCTTGAATGATTTTTCGGTTTAATAAGCTCGTACCTGATCCTATTGACAGGACCCGTTGTGGGCTATATCTGGAAAGAACCGTTCGCACCAGTTCTGCATTGTCACCCACCGTTCGATGTTCATCCGCTCCCCCATCCAAATACAGTTTTGCCCAAAGCTCTCCGGAAGTCACCCCTCCATCACCGGCTTCAGCAAGACTGGCCAACAAACTTTCCTCACCATGGGCTCGTTGTCTGCGAAGTAAGTCACTGACAAAAAAGTCTCGTGACCTGACCGGTCTGCTCACCAAAAAATTAGCTTCCTCTTTATGGTCAAAAAGTTTCTTCTCATTTTCACTCAGCTCTATGCCATGGAGAGCCATTTCCATGAGCAAATATTTTGCCCGCACCAACTCATAAAACCCCTGGTCAATTGTTCCCTCGTTCTCCAGCATCACAAACTGCACTTTCTTGGCAATACCCGGCCGAACAAATCGTCCGGTCACCTGAGCAAGCTGTGCCGCATCCCACGGCCAGCCCATCAGCACCACTGCCACTTCCCCGATATTTTTATTATGTTTAGTCTCCCTGACTGCCAAATCAATGCTTTCCTCAATCGATCCAAGCGTGGCAACACCCACATTGCACATGTTTCCGGACTCCTGCCACAACCTCGCTTTATCCAACCGCCTTTTAAAAGACATTCGACCATCAATAGCAAAAAATGTCTCACTGGGAAGTTCTCTAAACCAGTCCTTAAAATACTCGTAAAGACTAATATAGTTTTCTCGTGCTTCTACTGGAGTCATCTTTTCGGCCATATCCCTCGTTACGCCCCTTTTATGCAATGGAGAAATAAAAACCACCTTGTCATTAGTAGTTACCTTTCCGTCTAAACTCACCAGTTGGCCTTCAAGGAATTTTCGGCACCAGGCAAACTTTGACGACGGAACGTCCTGGTTTTTCCAATATTCTCTAATTTGAGGATCTTGGGCTGCTAACGAATCAACACCAAAAGTCAGGTCTTTGGACAAAAAACAACCAAGCAAGAATGACGTCTGACCCATCTTAGCAAGCCAATCGGCACTAAATGGTTCGTCAGCGATAGCCGTTTCCCGATTCTCCCGCCATTTTTCCCACAACACAAAAAAGCTTCTCAGTTGTGTCTCTAACTCAGCTTTTTCCGCCTTTGTGCCATGTCCCCACTCATTATTCAGACAGGCATCCCTCACCAACTGTGGGTTCAACAAAACACTACGAAGTAAATAGGTCTTGTTCAAAGCATCAGTCTTCAGCTCAACAACATAATCATAAATCACCTTTTGGTAGGGCGTCATTTCCACACTGATCCGCTCAACTTTGTCAAAGGCTACCTCAGGGACTTTCTCACCGAACATGTCCTTTGCACTCCATTGGAGCATCCTCCCCTCACCGATCAACGAGGAAAAAGCCAGATGTGGATTATTAACAACCTGGCCTGAGAAAGTTAACTTATGGTCATCGGCAACACCCGGCAGCACATATTTCTCCGGATACAAAATAGCCATTGGAACATCCAAGTCACTCAATGACGACTTAATTGGTGTCGCCGTCAGGGCCAGAATTGGCAAGTCCTTCTTCTCGGGATGTAACGGGCAATAATCATTTCGTAGTCGCCCGGCAATATCCGCCAGTATCTGACTTGAGGCCGCACCCAGGTTTCGAAAAATATGTGCCTCATCGATTATCAATCCATCTGTGCCCCGGTTCTTCAAATGTTGGCAAAACTCAGCATATTCCTTTGGTCTCCTGGCCAGATCAGCTAACAAATCACTACTTACAAAAACACCTTCGTCCTCCTCAAATCTCGGGTTACTAACACCGTCCATGCCATAAACTGGAAAAACACTGAGTTTCCGCTCATCCTTCACATGCTTTCTTGCCATCGCCGGCCAAGTTTCCCGGGCTCTCGCCGGACCAATAATCAAGGGCTTTTTACTCCCTGTCATTTCCATAAAGGCCAAACTGAAGCCCGTTTTCCCTCCACCGGTTCCGCCCCGAATCAATGCCTTCCCGGCAGCCAGTGCCTCACCCAAATAGTACTTCTGTATCGGATGGGGAAACGGCGACTCACCCAACGCTGCATCAATGATTTTTTCCTTGAACCGTTCTGGTGGCCGTGTTTCGTCAAACCTCTTCCGCAATCCATCAGCAATCTTCGTCAAAAAATCTCGTTTTGTTCCATTAGTCTCTTGGTTAATAGCATTCTGTAATCTGTGAAAACCCTCTGACTCGTCAATCTGACTAAAAAAATCCAGGGCTGATACCGTAATGTAATGCCGAATGAGATTAAAAGTTATCGAATCAGTATCACTAAAGACCTTCTCGGGGACCGCCTCAATCACTCTGTTGATGTCTGCCGCTGACCCACCACCGCCAACTGGATAAGTCACCGGCCCCAAATGGGGCCTAAGAAGTGACCGCGTGGTCACTGATCGGAGGTGTTCCTGAACCTCAGGATCCGCCTGACTAAATAACCTGGAGGCGGCAATTGCCCCCATAATATGAATTGGCACCACTCCATTAAGTGACGATAGCACTTCATCCTGACCAATTTGCCGAAGAATCGCCTCCTGGGCTTGGGGTTCGTTCACCGACCCAACCGGAATTCTCTGTCTCTCTTCGAGCAAAGCCCAAATCTGATCCCGCATTGCCTCCAATTCCAGGGTCACAACCTGATCTTCAACAATAAAATTTTTAGCTAAAAATACCGGATCTGGATATCTGCCATCTCTAATTAAACCAACCGCTAACCGAAACTTATCTTCAGGTTGGTCAAAAAGCTTGTAATAGTCCCCAAATGAATCGGTATACACTCGATTCCAACCCAAGACTTGGTCAATTACACCGGATGGAAGCGATTGCTCAGGAAGTTTCATTTTTCTTCTCCTGGTCGTATAAGTCTAGTAATAACCTGGCGCACAATGTCCGGTGTCAGAGAATCCTTCGCCGGTTTTTCCTCCAACTTCTGCTTCAATCCACGCATACTGCCCGGATAGGAATCAATCGCTCTTATCATTTGACTGTCGCCATGATCGTCCAGCAACCTTCGACTGATATCGCCATAGGCAGTCACAAATTCTCCCGCTACCTGTTCAATAGTTTCTGGAGAAACTCCGTCAGGAAAGTCATCCAAAACCCCTAACCTGCCATTCAATTCTCGTCGGAGATAACCAGAAACATCAGTTAATTCACATAGGGCAGCATATGTATATGCTTGAAATTCTCCATGATCTACCTGGACACCATCCTGAGGCTGGAAATTCACTATTCCATTGGCATAAACTTTACCAATCAACCACCCCGATCTGACATTACGTAGCCCAAAAACTCCGATAGTCCAAGAAGTGGTCTCGACCTGCAACATCCCTTCAGCCCAACCAGCCTGGCATGGACCGGAATCTAACGAATACTGGACCATGAAGGTCTTACCATTTTGACTTTTGGCCCAGCCAATAAACCCTGGTGCATATTCCGCCCAAACACGGCCACAAAGCAGACCAAGGCTGTATACTTTCGGATCACTTTCGCACTCACCTGCCTTCATACGCCTATTATAACCTATAGTCGGGCAGATGAAAATATTGGTTACTTTTGACTCTATTTTGTCGAAGATCTTAGTTTATTTTGTTTACCACGCCCATCACTCACTGTACAATCCCCCACCATCAAGTAGATAATTTTTATCTGTCACTTTTTCTACCAGCTCCCGATCGTGAGATACCAGAACCAACGTCCCGGGATAGTCAATCAGAAATTTTTCCAGGGCAATGACAGTTTTTAAATCCAAATGATTTGTCGGTTCATCTAGAATAAGAACATCCGGGTTGGTCGCCAGAAACTTAGCCAACTGTAATCTCGATTTCTGACCGCCACTCAGATATCTCACCTGCGAGCCAATCTGCTCTTCTGTGAACATGAATTTTTTCAAATAAGCCACGGCCTTATAT
>CAZQWX010000129.1:0-1867 GCA_964597255.1 uncultured Gammaproteobacteria bacterium
ATGATACTTGCATTATTCGGTCCTCTGTGATATACTATGGGTTATATGGAAATCAGCAGGGGACGGCTGGGATCCAGCACCCAATATAAACTAAAAGACGCTTTTGCAGGTCTTAAACAAAAAATCGAACCTACTTTTGTATATGCAAAAGAATGGACTTCTAAAAAACTACAGGACTTCGGTCTAACCGCACAAGCATGGATGAATTCTCTTAATGCCAATCCTCTTTATCAGGAAATTAAACATGCTGTTATTGAAACCGCACAAGATCCAAGTGTACAAGACTTTGCTGCAAAGGAATTAGGTAAAGTTGCCTCCCATAATCCGTATGTTGTCAATACCGCTCTCAATATTGAAACTGTCGTCAATAATGTTAGAACCTCATTAGATAATCCAATTGCTCACTCTGTAGTAGAAAAAGTAACAAAGAAACAGGAAGGCAAGAAACTGCATAACCAATTTGAACAATTAGGACAACTGGCACATGGCTTTATCGAATCGTTAAGAGTAAATGCTTTGGAACAAGAAATAGCTTAAAAGTTCAGAGATTGGGAAGTAATCTCATCATTTTATTTTCCATTCCTTGAGCTTAACAGCTTAAGATAATTTCGTCCCAGGCGGGGACTAGCTTCCCGCCCTAAGGGGCGGGATTGATTTAGTCCCCGCTTTTTACGGGGAACAGTGTTGGGAAGAAACTTGCCCATAAGCAAGGACAAGAAGGATATTTTCTTCTCATCGCACTTTCACAAAGAGTTCAGGTTTAACCGCAAATATTGGCAAGATAAATGCTATTTGCCAATTAAAACGGGCACAACAAAATCTTTTTTTAACTGTTACTTAATACGTAAGTACACCGATTTAATCGGAAGAAAACGGTAAGAGCGACAGGTCTACTCATCAAGGAATAAAATCCGAGGAAGAGTAGACGACAGCACTTTGAGACTAAATTATATTTAGTACCAGAGAGCTGTCTTTGAAAAAAGATACCTACCTGCCCCCCAAAGGCTACTTTAGGAGTAATCCTGAGGTAACAAATTCCACCGCCAAGCAATTGGTAGATGTGGAGTCAATGGTAGAGGAGACTTAAAATGTCTAGCAAAAAGTTCGTGCTCGTGTTCGTGCTCGTGTTAGTTGCCATGCTGGCGACCGCATGCGGACCTTGGGTCTACAATGACGCTTGCGTATCAAAAGTTGGTGACACAACGGGATGTATTCCTACAGGTGCTCAAGCCGATGCTTGGTTACAGCAAAATGGTTACGTTAGACCACAAGTCAACGTAAACGTTACTGTTCCAACCCAGCCAGCGCCACAGATCAATGTGCAGGTTCCAACCCAACCCGCACCCACCGCGCAACCTACACAACCCAGCGTAGCTTCAAGCTGCCGTATTATCCATGACTATGATCTCATCGAGTCTATGGATCACCTCTCGACATCGGGTTCACACCTACATGTCGAATACTGGTGGAACGGCCAACCCGAACGTGAAACGTTCCTACCTACTGCCGGAGTTCCTGGTGGTCGCTACAATCTGACAAGATCCCTAAAGGGTCATGTCTGGGAGTATTCTGACTGCTCGGATAGTGAGGTTATGGCACAAATCAATGTGCACATTCCTCGCCGCTTGGCAGGAGGAGCGAACAACGCGGGTTACGTAGCGTGGCAAACGACTGGGCTTTTTCAGCCAGCCAAGTAGCCGCAACGCGGACCTGACTCGGGGGTGTGACTCGGAAAGATTCGTTGATAGTAATATCAACTCACTGCTTTTTGCAGGACAAAATCAATCCAAAATCACACCCCTTAGTTCTCTTATAATCATAAAGTTTTTTTGTGATTAGAAGAAAGCTATGAAAAACCAAATCAATC
>CAZQWX010000130.1:0-13284 GCA_964597255.1 uncultured Gammaproteobacteria bacterium
TTATTTTGCCAATAATTATTCTATCGATTCCAATTTGGTCAGCTATTGGAACTTGGATGCCAGCGGAACCACTGTCCCAGATACCAGGAACGCCAATCCTGGCACCGCCAACGGCACCACCACGGTCACTGGTAAAATTAACACCGCGAGAAATTTTAATGGCAGTTCTGATTACATTCAGACTGTCCCGGCAAACCAGCTTGGTATGACTAACTCCAGCTTCACCGCCACCGCCTGGGTCAAAGCCAACGCGTGGGGACCGACCACTGACAATGACATCTTCGGCACCGACCAATCCGGAACCAATATTGGACTCCATTTAACAATCCGCAGTCAGAAACCCTACATGGGCTTCTATAGTAACGATACTGGCGGGAACACAGTTCTTTCCGCAGGTACCTGGTATTTTTTAACCTATCGCTATAACATCACCACTGGTGAGCAGGCAATTTTTGTAAATGGAAATTTAGACAACTCAACGACGGGACACTCCGCATTCCAGGGCACCGACTATATCAAAATCGGCCGGGAATTCGGCAGCAACTATTTCAATGGCATCATCGATGAAGCCGCTGTCTGGAACAGAGCCCTTTCCAACGCTGAAATCCACGCTTTGTACAGTAGTGGAGCCGGTCTTTCCTGCACCCCCAGCACTGGTCCAACTATTGTTCCCGGCAAGATTAACAATGCCAGAAACTTCGATGGCAACGGCGACTATGTCACAATCGGCTCTACCGGACTCCCTACCGGCTCTAGTGCCAGAACTGTTGCCGGTTGGTTCTATCCAACAATGGCAAACAACATTTATCTTGAGTACGGCACAGATACTGCCGGACAAAGAGTTACTGTCGAAGCTGACACTTCAAATGTTTCCGTCGCTGTCAACGGCTGTCAGTGGGGCGTGAACGGTCTAGCCTTGGCAAACACGTGGCATCACATCGCCGTAGTGTTCCCTAGTGGCTCTACCCAATGTCAGCAATTCCAAATCTATCTCGATAGTACACTGCAATCTTCAAGTGTTCTGGCTGGCACCGGAACAACAGCAGTCAACACGGTTGCGTCCTATGCCTATATTGGCCGAAATGGCACTTCGTCAAATAATTATTATAATGGCAAAATCGATGAGGTTGGCATCTGGAGTCGGGGACTAACTTCTGCAGAAATTTCCGCCCTCTATGCTTCTGGTGCCGGTCAAACATGCAGCTCAGCTGGTCCTACTATTGTCACCAGTCAACCCGGTTATGGTAATGCCCGCAACTTCAACGGCTCTTCAGCTTACATCAACGCTGGAAATACCATTAATCTCGCTGGCTCCTCGTTCACCATTGCCGCTTGGGCCAAAAAAGCCACTAATGGAGCGTACCAGTTTATTGTCGGTCAAGGCACAACGGCAACCGATCAAAACTTGCAGTTCGGCTTCCGACCCACCGATGTGTTCACTTGTGCTTTCTATGGCGACGACCTGAACACTACTACGGCCATCACTGATTTCAATTGGCACTATTGGGCCTGTACCTTCGACGCCACCACCAACACCAGAACTATCTACGAGGATGGAGCCGCCGTTGCCTCAGCCACCACTACCGGCGACTATATCGGCTCGGGCGAGCTGGATATCGGTCGTCGTCCGGTCGCTGGCTCCGGCGTTTATGGCTATTTCAACGGCACTATCGATGAGGTCCGCATCTGGACCCGCGCCTTGTCACCAACCGAAGTCGGGGGTGAGTCCCAACAACTCTGCTGCACTGGCGTTAAAATTAATTGTAGTGTCTTCAGTGCCTGCAATACTACTTGTGGCTTCGGCACCCAAGGCCAAACCTGTTACGACAGCGGCTGTAATCAACCAATTACCAATAACAGCCAGGCTTGTGTTGTTCAACCAAACGCAACCGTCACTGGGACCATCATGAATGCTTCCCAGGCTGTCACTGTCACTGGCAATACCGCTGGCATCCCGTCCGGCGGAGCCTGTCCGGCTACCATCACTAGCAGCCCCGCTTCCCAAACCAGCTATTCTCTCACCGCCCCAGCGCTCTGCAGCTACACTCTCAATCTATCTGCCATCAGTGGCTACAACACCGCCCCAACAAACTTTCCCCTCACCTTTGCCTGCAATAATGCCACCGGCCCAGTCATGTGGTACCTCTCCGATGCCGGCGTTGTTAAGGCCAACAGCAGCATCAATGCCGGATCTGGCTATATTTCTCAAACCGGCTCACCACCCCCACCCGGAGGACCGGGTTATAATGTTCACCAAAGTGCAAATGGCAGTGGCACCTACACCGACAACACGCCCACAGCCCAAGTCACCTATGCCAATTTCCTGGCTAATACTTTGCGCAGCGCTGGCATCACCCAAAGCTCCCTGGATAGCCCAACTTCTACTTGTGTCACCGCCGGTCTGTATACTAATTCTGCAAACACCTTTGACTTTTATTGTTACAACGGATCTACCTTCTATTCACAACTGAACAGTGCCATCACTGGTGGCAGTACCGCCAAGACTCTCGTTCTTTATCCTATCAGCGGCACCACCGGCACACAGGTTCTCAACAGTGCCTTACCGACTGTTACCAACCGTCGACTGCTAGTCTTTGTACCAGATACGCTTCAGGTCGGCACCAATATTAACGTGACTACCGCTCCGACAGCCAATGCTAACTCCTCTGGTATCCTCTTTGCCATTGGCCACACCACCACCAACGGCGATCTCGATGTTGACACTGCTCCTGGTAAACTTGTCACTGAACTGGACGGCGTTTACATTCTGCCTGGCCAATTTAATGACAGTTATGATTCCAGTGCCGGTAGCGGCAACTCTAACTGGCTACTGATTGGTCACGGATCAGTCATTGCCACTTCCGCATCACCTTTCCTTCTGGGTCGAGCCAACTGCGTTAATGGTAATCCGTCAAGTTGCAGCACCACCGTGGGCGGAGAAGTCTGGTATTACGAACCGAAATATCTTCAACTTTATAAAACTGTGCTTGCCGCACCCCAGTTCACTTGGAAAGAACTGCCACCCGGCCAATGATATAAAATAGGGGAGTGAGTACTCTAATTACTTCCGGTACCAGGAAAAGCCGTTTGGCCAAAGTCCAGGAACTTCTTCAGGGGGAGGGAATCACACTATCAGAAAGTGACCCGGACATTGTCCGAATAATTCCAGGTGCCGACGATTTGAATCTGGGTATCGACACGGTCCGCACTCTTACCAACTCACTTGCTCTCCAACCTATCATGCACAAAACTAAAGTGGCCATCATTGAGCAAGCCCACCTTTTGACCGAACAGGCGCAAAACGCCCTGCTTAAAACCCTGGAAGAGCCACCGGCTGATGCCAAAATTTTCCTCCTGGCTCAAGGCCCGGACCTTTTTCTGCCTACCATCCTTTCCCGTTGCCGGCTCATCGAACTATCACCCGACATCCAAGTCACAGCTGAAGACAAAGCCTCTCTTACTAACCAACTAACCATGATAGCCAACGCCGACCTAGGTCACCGCCTGCACCTGGCTACTGACATCGCGTCGGACCGACAGTCCGCTCTGGCCTGGCTGGACCAAGTTTTGCTTGTTCTTCATGCTTCTAAAAGTTTTGATCATATTCGCCGCATTTTGACCGCCAAAAAATACCTCCAAGCCGGGACTAATGTCCGGTTGACCCTGGAAAACCTGACGCTAAACTGGTAACATAAAAGCGTCACTGCGAGCGAAGCGAAGCAGTCTCATATTATTCTGAGATTGCCACGTCGCTCGTTTTACTCGCTCCTCGCAATGACATTTTTTATGGCCAAACAAGACACCTCATACACCGCGGAAAACATCCAAGTCCTCGAAGGTCTTGAGCCCGTCCGCAAGCGCCCCGGCATGTACATTGGCTCCACCGACGAGCGGGGACTGCATCAACTTTTCCGCGAGGTCGTCGATAACAGTGTCGATGAAGCCCTGGCCGGTTTCGCGACCGAAATCTCACTAACCATCAATAAAGACGGCTCGATGACCGTAGCCGACAATGGTCGGGGCATTCCCACTGACATTAATCCGAAATATAAAGTTTCCGGCGTTGAGTTGGCCATGACCCGGCTGCACGCCGGCGGCAAATTTGACGCCCGTGCCTATAAAGCCTCCGGTGGTCTTCATGGTGTCGGTGCCGCCGCTGTTAACGCTCTGTCCAAGACGATGACCGTTGAGGTCCACCAAAATGGCAAAGCTTTTATCCAAACCTATCACGAAGGTACCCCCGAAGGTCCCCTCAAGTCCACTGGCAAGGCCGACGACACCGGCACTACCACCACATTCATGCCTGACAACACTGTTTTTTCTACTGTCGACTGGAACTATAACCTGATTAAAAACGAAATCCGTGATCGTGCTTTTCTGGTTTCCAAACTGCTCTTTCATCTGCGCGATGACCGGACCGGCCGAAAGGATAATTTTTACTTTGAAGGTGGTATTCGATCGCTGGTTGCCCATCTCAATCACAACAAAGCGATCATCTCTGACGTTTTCTATGTCAGTAAAGAGGTCGAGACGCCTGTTGCCCTCGTGGGTATCGAGGTGGCGATGCAATACAACGATGACTTCGGAGAAAATGTTGAATCTTATGTCAACGTTATTAACACCACCGAAGGCGGCACCCATCTCGCCGGTTTCCGGGCCGCCCTAACCAGATCGGTCAACGATTACGGCAAAAAAATTGGTGCCATTAAAGAAGGCCAGGAGAGCTTCATTGGTGATGACTTGCGCGAAGGTCTGACCGCTGTCGTCTATGTCAAAATGGCCGCCGACAAACTCCAGTTTGAAAGCCAAACAAAAACCAAGCTCAATAATGCTGAGATCCAACCGGCAGTTCAGGCGGTCGTCAAAGAAGCCCTGGACACCTTTTTCGAAGAAAACCCCCATGATGGTCGGGCTGTGTTGGAAAAAGTCTTCCTGGCTGCCAAAGCCCGATTGGCCGCCCGCGCCGCCAAAGAAGCCGTCATTCGAAAAGGCGCTTTGGAGGGTTCCGCCCTGCCGGGAAAATTGGCTGACTGTCAATCCCGCGACCCCGCCGAAAGCGAACTGTTCATCGTTGAGGGCGACAGCGCCGGCGGATCAGCCAAGCAGGGGCGAGACCGCAAGTTCCAAGCCATCCTGCCGCTCTTCGGCAAAGTCTTAAATACCGAACGCGCCCGAATTGACCAAATTGTCGATTCTGATAAATTTAAGTCCCTGATTATCGCCATTGGTGCCGGCATCTCTGATCAATTTAATATTGATAAGTTGCGCTACCACCGTATCATCATCATGGCGGATGCTGACGTTGATGGCGCCCATATCATGTGTCTCTATCTGACCTTCCTTTATCGCCATCTGCGCCCCCTGGTTGATGCTGGTTATGTCTATGTTGCCTTGCCGCCGCTATACAAAGTGGAGTGGGACGGAGGCCGAAGGCCGAGTCCGGCTGCGAGCGAAGCGAGACAACCGAGGGACTCAAACCCGCAGTCAGCAGTAAAAATTACCCAAGTCGGGAATAAGAATGTTGCTTATGTTTATTCCGAACAAGAAAAGGAAGACTTTGTCAAAAGTATCGAGAGTGCAGCCGGTCACAGTGTCAAAGCCAGTGTCCAACGCTATAAGGGCTTGGGAGAAATGAATGCCTCAGAACTCTGGGAAACTACCCTGAATCCGGCCAACCGTATCTTAAAACAAATTACCATTGCTGACGCAGCCCGCGCCGATGAAACCTTTACCATGCTGATGGGCGAGGAAGTCCCGCCCCGCAAACGCTTCATCCAATCCCGTGCCAAAACCGCCAACCTCGACATCTAAAGGAGGTAACCGACACACAAAAGACTTGTGCTATGCGTTGGAATTCGCTATAAAGATAGTCGTTACCCATCATCTGATGAAAAGGCTTTTTCTCGTTTTGCCGGCTCTGTTACTATTTCTGGCCCTTTCTTTCTCAGGCCATATTCAACCCGTCTTGGCAGCCCAGATCTTTGACATGGGCAACTCCCATAATTGGAACATTCGCTTTGATGGACCAGCTAATTCTTGGATGGCAACAGGTTCGATACGAACCGCTGATATTTTTGGCACCGGGCATCAAGATATCATTGTCTCAGCTCCCTTCGCCGGCTATAACAGTCGGGCGAACTCCGGATCGGTTTATATTATTGCTTACTCGCTTTATTCTAAAATTACTGGCTTCGGAAACATTGTGGACTTAGCGAATTCGGAAAACTACACCATGAGAATAGATGGCCCAATGAGCGACCCTTTGGGTACGAGCGGCTGGGGTCTTGGTGGTTATGGACAGATTAGAGTGGCGGATGTTAATGGTGATAACAAGGATGATTTGCTGATATCCTTTCCGACTACAGATTATAATGGCCGCAGCCATGCCGGCTCAGTATATCTGCTTTACAATTCTTTTTTGCGCGGTTTTAGCGGTACCGGGAACACGATTGATCTAGCCAATTCTACAAGTTTTAACATTAGGTTCGACGGTATCCTTTCTCTGGCAGTTAATGGTTTCCCGAGTGGTTTGAGCTATCTAGGTCAATATTTGAGTGTTGGCAATTTCGGTAGTGGGCTCTCTATTGTGATTACAGCGACCATAACTGGTCTGAATGGCTATTATACTGGTTCGGTATATGTGATTAATGATTCAATTATTAACGACTTGACGGGAACCGGGAATACAGTGGATTTGGCCAGCTCTTCCAATTATACGTTGCGAGTGGACGGGCCACATTTGGACACTGCAATTCTGGGACAATATATGTCGGACACGGTTGGTGACTTTGATGGTGACGGCTATGATGATCTAGTAATTGGAGCCAAGGCAAGCACTAGTACTGGTTCAGTTTTTTTGATGTACAGTACTTTGTTAAGGCAGCACATGACTGGTACCGGTAACACTCTTGATTTAGGCAACAGCAGTTCCTATAACGTCAGGTTTGATTCGACTAGCACCAACGACGCGTTTGGGTTTTATGGACCTTATACTATTGTTGACGTCAACCATGACGGGCACAAATGGTTAATTTTGCCGGCTATTTTTGCCAGTCAAGAAGGCAGGACTAGAAACGGGTCTGTTTATCTGATCCCGTACTCTTTACTGAGCAACCTCACTGGTACTGGTAACGCTCTTAGTCTAGGTAGTGACTCCAGCTACTTTTTAAGAATTGACGGGGCAGGTGACCAATACTGGTTGGGGGATATGTTTGCTACGGTTCAAGACGTCTTTAGTTTGGGTAAGGAAGATTTCGTAACTGGAGGGCCCAAGATGCCCAGCACGAGTACCGGTATCCATGGCCCCAGCGACTGGGGGTTAGTCTATGTGATTTCCAACGCCAAAGTTAACAGTTATTCCGGCACTGGAAATGTTCTTGATCTGGCTAATTCCTCAAGCCATTCACTTCTTTATCAAGGTGCCCCTCGGAATGCAGACCCGACCACTGGCAGTCACTTAATCGCCCCAATGACAGACAAACCACTAGACGCGGATCTTAACGGAGACGGCAGCCATGATTTCTTATTTGCAGCTCATTTTGCTGACTTCACTAATGGAGCTAACTCTGGTTCCCTCTATATCATATACAACTTCCCGCATACTATCACTCTCTCTGGTAACGCTCCGGAAAACATTTCTACATTCACTTCCAAGTTTAACATTGGGGGAACAGTGAATGCAGACAACTCTGTAACAAAGATCGCTAACGTCCAGTACTCTCTGGATAACAACGATCCCTCTTCCTCTTCCTGGAAAAATTGTTCAGCCTCTGACGGAGAGTTTAACTCCACAGTGGAGAACTTCTCCTGTAACGATATCTCTTTATCCGGTCTAGAATCAAACACGAAACATACCCTGTACATAAGGGCAGAGGACTCTAATGGGTCATACACGACCCAGAGCTCCTACAACACCAACAGTTTCTGGTATGGGACTGCTCCGGATACCACCAACTGTCTGTTTAACTTCAAATATTGTCTCTCTTCCGGAGTAACCCAGGCTGAGGGAGCCACAGTGCTGACCACCAAGGAGACGGACCCCAACGATTTACATGTTCAAATTACCAAAGACCCTACTGATCCTAACATTTGGCAAATTAACATCCTCTCTGCTTTTAACGGGTATCCCATCCTTAAGACCGCTAACCCATACACCATTATTCTGCCTTACACCGTTTCTTCTCCAGTCATTGTCTACTCTTCTGGCACATCCTGGGTTCCTGTTCCTACCCCCATGGTAGTTAACCCTCTTAACAAAACAGTGGCCACCACCACAACGATCACTAACACGGAGTTTAAAGTGACAGAAGAACCCATCTTGGTTCCCACTATGACCACGGCTACAGTTTCGGCAGCAGAGACAACTAAAGTGATACCAGTGGTGCCACTGAAACCAACTCTAAAATCCCATCCTAGGCCCAAGACTTGTTTTCTGTGGTGGTGCTGGTAACTGCTTATTGACATTGACATTATGTAGCTAGTCCTGCTAGCCTTATTGGGGAATTAAATTATGAAACAACTGCTTTCTCTTCTAGTTTTAACCGCAGTTTTGTTTATCTTTCAACCACAGTCAATTTATGCCTACACTACCAACATGAATGCTTCTTTAGTAATTGGTCAAGCTGACTTTACACATGGAAGCGCTAACCAAGGGGGGAAGCGCGACCGCTAATACATTAAAAAGCTTTGTCAATATGGTGGTTATTGGCCAAAAGCTGATCATCGCTGATTATGGCAATAACCGTGTTTTAATCTATAACCAAATACCCGCCACCAGTAACCCCACCGCCGATGTTGTCATCGGCCAGTCAGATTTTACGAGCAGTGGCGCTAATCAGAGTGGGAGCGTCGGGGCGAACACCCTATCTGCCCCTGCGGGGATAGGTACAGATGGAACCAAGCTCTTTATTTCTGATCAGGGGAATCGGCGGGTTCTCATCTTTAACACCGTTCCTACAACCAATAATGCTTCGGCCAATGTCGTCATTGGTCAACCAGATATGACCACGGTCAACAATGCCGTCTCCCAGACAACAATCAAAACCCCAAACGATATTGCTTATGACCCGTCAAGTGGCAAATTAATTATTGTTGACAACTCTTCCCTGGCAAACAGAGTTTTAGTCTATAATCACGTTCCCACTTCTAACGGGGCAGCCGCCGATGTCGTTATTGGCCAACCAGATTTCACCAGTGGCACTGCCAATCAAGGGGTGGGACCAAAAGCGTACACCTTGAGTGGTCCTGGTGGAGTGGTGGTAGTTAACGGCAAGTTGGCTATCGGTGATCAATCGAACAATCGTGTTCTCATCTTTAATTCTATCCCCACCATTAATAACGCTTCAGCCGACACGGTTATCGGTCAAGTTGACTTTACTCATAACACTGCCAATCAGGGCATAACCCCGGCAGGGAACACTTTACAAGGTCCTTTTAACCTGTCTTGGGACGGGGCACGGTTTTTTGTGTCTGACGTCACTAATAATAGAGTCTTGATTTACCAGAGTTTGCCAGATTCCAATAACGCTTCAGCCTATCAGGTTATTGGTCAGGCAGATTTTACTGGTATCAGTGCTAACCAGGGCGGTGGCATTGCTGCCAATACTTTATTCGTCCCACGGAAAATACTCGCTTATGGAAATAAGCTTTTTGTCTCGGACGTTGTTAATAATCGGGTGTTGGTGTTTAATAACACGTTTACGTCTCCTTCCAACTCTTTGTCCAACAGTGTCACAGCTGGAGATAATAATAAGAGCCGGTTTAATGGGACGGTCACTGCGTTTTCTCCCTTCACTGTTTCTAATGTGGAATACAACCTTAATGGGGCCGGATGGAACAGCGCTGTGCCTAAAGACGGGTCCTTTGGCTCAGTCTTGGAGGACTACTACTTCGATTTTGATCCCACAACAAATAATACTCAGCCAGGATATGCCGTCAGGGTGAGGACGACCGATTCCAACCTGGACGTGGTGGATAACCTTTTCTACTTTCAGCCGTTTAGTCTTAACGGGGCTACTGCCCTTTCTCCCTATCCCACTTTTGACTTCTCGGTGGTCAAACAACGGCAGGTTTTAAAGGATAACCTGGACCACTACCAGATTAAGGTGCAAAAAGGCGGGGTGGGAGACTGGGTCACCTACCTGGATAATATCCCAGTGGACCCTTCGGGCAACTCCTCAGGATCTAACGACATCTATGAGACAGACGATAAATATATCCTCTACAGTCCCGACCGGTCGGAAATTAAAGTCACGGCTAAGAAAAACAATAACCTAATTTCCCTCTCTGGGATGTATAAGTGGAAAGTTGTCTCTTTTGACAAACAAGGTCACACCCAGGAAACTGAAGTGCAAATCTTAAGGGTGGGAAACAGTCCTACTGTTTCCTTCTTCACCACTAACAACGTTTTCTTCCCCATCTCCCTTTTATCTAAGACAGCCACCAATCTAACCGGCATTGCTTTTGCTAACTCTACTGTCACCTTGACACTGGATGACGGTCAGACCACGACCACTACCACCAATCCTGATTCCCATTTCTTTCTGTCGCTACCCTTATCAGCCCAAGGCCACACTGGCTTTCTCTCTGCCACTAAAGATGGCTTGTATAACGAGATCGGGGCAATATCCATAGGCGCTGCTGTCAGCCCCGTTTCTAACATAGCTCCCCAAGTCCAACAGCTGGAACCGCAGTTAACCCAGCCGGAAGAACCAACCCAAACAGCAACACCCACTCCGCAACCCAAACCTAAGACTTGCTTTCTCTTCTGGTGCTGGTAGAATTAGAGCCATGACAAGCCTAATTATCGTTCCCTTTGTTGCCGGCCTGCTGGCCGTTTTGTATGCCATCTTCCAAATCAATCAGATCCTGAAACTCCCATCTGGCACGCCCAAGATGGTGGAAATTGCTGCCGCCATTCAGGAAGGCGCCAATGCCTATTTGAAAAAACAATATACCGTTGTTGCCGGCGTTGCCGTCATCGTTCTAGTTGGACTCTATTTTCTCTTTGGCCCGATCGCTTCGCTGGCATTTTTAATCGGTGCAATTCTGTCCGCCACCTCCGGCATTGTCGGCATGAGTGTTTCTGTCCGTGCCAACTCCCGCACTGCCGAAGCCGCTAAAAAGGGCCTCGGAGCCGCTTTGAAAATGGGCTTTGATGGAGGCTCGGTCACCGGACTCATGGTTGCCGGTCTGGCTTTAATCGCCGTTTCCATTGTGCTGCTTTTGCCAGGTGGCAACGAGCGATTAGCCGCCCTGGGGTTTGGTGCTTCCTTAATTTCCATCTTTGCCCGGATCGGTGGGGGCATCTTCACTAAGGCTGCCGACGTCGGCACCGACATGGTCGGCAAGATCGAAGCGGGAATCCCCGAAGATGATCCACGTAATCCCGGAGTTATTGCTGATAATGTTGGCGACAATGTCGGTGACTGTGCCGGTATGGCTGCCGACCTGTTCGAAACCTATGTTGTTACCATGGTCGCGACTATCATATTAGGTAACCTGGTCTTGCCACATTATCCACAAGCTTCGCTCTATCCATTGTTAATCGGTGCGTTGTCTATTGTCACCTCCATCATCGCCACCTTCTTTGTTCGCCTTGGCAAGAATCGCTCCATCATGGGTGCTTTATACAAAGGCCTCATTGCTGCGGGCGTCTTGTCCGCGTTGGCTTTCTATCCCTTGACTCAATATTTGATGGCCGACAACGCCATCTATCCCACTATTAATCTCTACCTGACCTCATTGATCGGCATTGCCGTCACCGCCTGTTTGGTTGGGATTACCGAGTTCTACACGTCCCAGAAATTCGGCAGTGTTCGGGGCATTGCCGCCGCTTCCCAATCTGGCCACGGCACCAACATCATTGCCGGTCTGGCCGTGTCCATGAAATCGACCGCCGCCCCAATTGTCGTCATCTCGCTGGCTATCATGGTTGCTTACTCTCTTGCTAATTTGTACGGTGTCGCCATCGCTGCAGCCGCCATGCTATCCCTGACCGGCATCATTGTCGCCATCGACGCCTTCGGCCCCATCACCGATAATGCCGGGGGCATTGCGGAAATGGCCGGACTGCCGGAAAAAGTCCGTGACGTCACTGACGCCCTGGACTCTGTTGGCAACACCACCAAAGCCGTCACCAAGGGTTATGCCATCGGCTCCGCCGCCCTAGCGGCATTAGTTTTATTTGGCGCCTATTCCCAGGAAATCGCCAACCGGCTGTCCTATTCTTTAACTAATCCGCTGACCTTCTCCCTTTCTGACCCCAGAGTTCTGGTTGGTTTATTCCTCGGTGGCGCCATGCCATATTTCTTTGGGGCACTCCTTATGGAATCCGTCGGTAAAGCGGCCGGCACGATTGTCACCGAAATTCGCCGCCAGTTTAAGGACATCAAGGGCATCATGGAAGGCAGTGCCAAACCAGAGTATGGCAAAGCCGTGGACATCGTCACCACCGCCGCCATCAAGGAAATGATCGCTCCAGCCTTAATTCCCATTGTCATCCCCATCGCTGTCGGCTTCCTCTTGGGTCCAATCGCTCTTGGTGGCTTATTGGTTGGAATGATTGTCACCGGCGTTTTTGTCGCTGTCTCCATGACCACCGGCGGCGCCGCCTGGGACAACGCCAAGAAATATATCGAGGCAGGCAACTATGGTGGTAAGAAATCACCGGCTCACCAAGCCGCCGTTACCGGTGACACCGTCGGAGATCCCTATAAAGACACCGCCGGGCCGGCCATTAACCCCATGATCAAAGTGGCCAACATTGTGGCTTTACTTCTAGCAGGACTGATTGTATAAAATATCTCATGGGAGAGACTGCCAGAGACAAACTAGATGAACTAGACGCAAAAGGATTCAGGGGGCACCTTAAACATGAAAGCAAACATGTAGTCACCCAGGAAGAAAAGAAGGCAGAAACACTGAACCTATGGCGCGTATTAAGGAGCATTCTTTCAAATAAAAGAAATGCCGATAGGTTGGCTGTCCACGAAAGGAGACACGCTCTAGCTGACACCAGTAAGCAAGGTGGAAAGTTCCAGGTCTATGTTAATAAGGATGGCAGCAAAGTAGAAGTAACTGGAGGTTATAAACCTATTGGACCAAGATTTGCTGACGATGCAATTAAGATGCTTGAGGCACCAGGAGAAAAACACATGGGTGAACGAGACAAACAACAGCGAGACCTTTATCGACAACTAATTAAAGAGGCAAATGAGAGAACAAAAGAAAGTCAGAAGGCTAGAAACAGAAGATAATCATTTAGCTCATTAACTAGCTTCAAAA
>CAZQWX010000131.1:0-5411 GCA_964597255.1 uncultured Gammaproteobacteria bacterium
TCGTTATCATGATCCTTATCATAATTTCCAAAATGATACAACCTTTCCCGAAGTTCTGTTCTGGCCTTCATTTTTTCACTGTCTTCGCCAGCCCATTCCTTGGGGCTCAGGGAATTTAAGCGAAAAATATGTGATCTACCGTCACCCGCAATGAGCATTAAGGCGCGGGAAATTTTTACTGGTTTGTCATCGAAGTCAATCCCATAAATATGTGTTCTAGCGTAGTCAATTCTGGATTCATGAGATTTATCAGTCATATAACTGTCCCAAACCCATTGCATGGTATGAATCAAAAATCCTCCCGAGCCGGAAGCTGGATCAACGACATATTCGTCTTCCTTCGGATTAAGCATCTTGACAGCCATGTCAATCACATGCCTTGGTGTAAAGTATTGTCCTTTCTTTCCTTTGGCCACATCAGGGAGCAAATATTCAAAAGCCCTGTCAATTATTCCTAGATCGGCATCGAGAAGCTTTACTTTTTCCAGTTGTCCTATGCAAACGGACAAATGTGATGGCTCAAGTTGGATTCTCTCCCCAGAAATAAACATTCCTGGCCATTCTTTTGTAGCATTTTCAAAAAGCCGCTCGATATTGTCAAACGTAATTTGCGGGTTGGTTGACTGACGAAACAATAACTCCCCATTTCTGTCCCTGGCATACTTTTCGTCATAGAGCTTGGCATAAATTATCTTGAAAATTTCATTGAAAGAATCTACGCCTGCCCCAGCTAGAACAAGTTCTTCTAGGACTTTGACTATTTTTACAAGATCGTATTTCCTTTCCAGCTGATCAAGGGTGAGTTTTGCTTCCTGGACGTCTTCAATTGTTTGGTCAACTCTGGGAATGTCACGAAGAGTATTCTCAAATTGGTGGGGATACGGACGATAGAGGATAACCTTTACAATTCCATTAGAAAGAACCCCGATTGGTGCCCCTTCGGCATTTAGGTAACTCTTGACCTGCTCTAAGCCATCTTTTGCTTCAGGGCTTTTTATCTCCAATACGATTCTCGGAGTTTCCTTATCGTCTTGGTAAATAACAATATCCGCAGCCTTTTCGCGAACCTCTCTACCAAAATTAACTTCCTTTTCGACAGCAATACGATCTAGTGGGTAGTTGTAAACATTGATTAATTTGTGCAGCCAAAGTTGTCTGACAATTTCCTCTGGTTCACCAATCTGTTTCTCTTCGTTCCAAATAAGCAGGTCGATGTTTCTCTTGAAACATTTGATATAAAACTTACCATTCTCTCTCTTAAATATTCCCAATACCTCCGAAGGATTAGTTTTCTCAAACTCAGTGAGACCAAATTGCGCTTCTGGGCTACGGAATATCTTGTTTAGAATTTCTTGGGAAATACCCTTATCCATATCTAAGCACTCGCACCCTGAACCTTACCGATAATTTTTCCAAGAAGACGAGTTTCGGGATAGATGGGAATGTTATTGTATTTCGGATTCTCTGGTTTCAAATAGATTTTACCATCCTGGTTCACCAGTCTTTTAATGGTCGTACCATCATTGCTTCGAGCCAGAACCACCTCCCCGTGTTTAAATTCCTTAGCCTCTTGTACTAAGACATAATCACCATCCTGATAGCCCGCCCCAACCATTGAATCACCACTGACTTTAACAATAAACACATTATCAGCTATCTCGGTTTGTCCCCATTCTTTCCAATGGAGATCTTCGATTGCATCTTTATATTGTCCAGCGGCAGTTACTCCAACGGTTGGCACGATTTGTCCGAGAGAAAGCGCACGAAACCCCCTCCCTAAGATTCTAATTCCTCTTGCCGCCCCCTCCTCGCGTCTAATGTAACCTTTCCGCTCAAGAGACTGGAGCATATCAAGAACGCCTTGATTAGAAGAAACCTTCAGCCCCTCCCTCAAGTCAGCAAGGGTTGGTGGGTAGCCAGAAGATTTTAACGAGGAATAGATAATCTTTAAAACCTGCTTTTGTCTCTCCGTGAGTTGTAGCTGGTCTCTCATAAGCTCATGATACTGACCATATAGTCAGTTGTCAATATTACAAAATGAGTCATTTTTACTCCAATTCCCTCCTGGGTGGGAGAATTTGACTGAGGAGATCAATCTTCTTGTTTATAAACATTATAACCACTGGGCAACGCCGCCATGGCCGGAGCATGTGCCACTCCGATGTTGACTGAAGCTGTAGGTGCCATCTTTGCACTTCGCGGTAGCACCAGACGGAACGGAATTGTCATCGGAATAGGCCGGGGAATGAACTTCGTTGCCAGACGAATTGGTGTAATAGTTGTCATTGCTCAATCCACTTCCTGAGTTGACTGGTTGGGTTTGTTGGGTGGTGCCAGTGATACTAGTGCCGGCAGTATTCTGGGAACCTGGCGTTTGGGTTTGACTGTTGAGTTGCCCTCCATTCTGGGCTGCTGGAGTGGCCGGAAGCGTTGGCGATGGGGTTGCCACTTCCACCACTGGAAGAACTGGGGGTGGGGTAGTCGTTTGTTCAATTTGGGTCTGGGTTGTTTGTGTGCCTTGAACCCCTTGATAAGAATTCTGGCTTGGTGGTGCGGTAACGCCAATCAATATGAACAGTACGACTGACAATCCGCCAAGAATCAACCCTGCCTGTTTTCGGGACTTAAAATTAATATGCCATTTGGCAAAAAGTGACGGTTTAATCACACCAGCTATCACCGTCGGAAGCGAGATGAGCCAAAGGAGAACAAGTAATCCAGTCATGCCCTATTTCTTGGGCAGCAACTGGATTATAGCATGTACTACAAATCTTGGATTATTGACTTAAGAGCCCAATTTTTTCAGGGCCAGGAGAGCATAGAATCTGACGTTGGGTTTAATCTCTGGATTTTTCTCAATCTCCGCTTGGGTGAACCAATACCAGGCCTCACTTTTTTCCCGTTCCACTCCCTCCACAATTTTTTCTGACTTGGCCCGGGCGAAATAGACCAACATAACGTGTTCATGAGTGGCATTCACCCGGTGTCTATTAAGATAGTATGGCGGAATTAAGTCTCGGGTGTCATCAGCCTGCCGATTGGGGAGCAAACTATCATCCAACTCGATGGTCAAACCCGTCTCTTCCCGGGCTTCCCGCACTGCCGCTTCGTTCGGATCTTCATACGGTTCAATGTGACCGCCAATGCTCAACCAGATTTTATACTTGTCATGTTTGCGAAGTAAAACCTTGTTTCCGTGGACGATAAATGTTTCCACCGTGAAGTCGATGAGATAGTGGATATGTGGCATTAACCGCCATTTTACACTTATTGTTGGGGATAGGTGACAACATAATAACTCCCGTTGGTCATCCTGGTCTGCAATTTATAACCCCTCGCGCCATTAGTAGTTCCGTACCAATAGGGTTGGTTGGTATACGGATCAATCGGCAGTTGGGGCAGATAGGTTGGGACCAAGGCATTAAGCGCCGCCGGATAGTTATTATGATCAGTGTGATATTTTTCCAACGCGTCAGTGATCACTATCAGCGCTTGTTGTTTTCGAGCATCTGCACTGCGAGATGCTGTTTCTGTTATGTTTTGCTGTATGTTAGTCAATGCCATAATTTGTTGCACATATTTGTCCGGCGTGATTGACTGACTTGGCGTCTCGACAGCCACGTCTTTGCCAAAATCCGACAAAATCAGGACTGAGGCAATTGACACTTGGGTGGAATTCCCCAGTCCGGTAATTGGCACCCCGCCCAACGCACCCAGGCTGTTGGCACTTGGTGTCACCATTTTCAGTGAAACCGACAGTTTGCGGACATAATAACTCGACTTGTCGATCCACATCGCCACCTCCATATCTTTGACATAATCTGATGTTTTTGGTGGTGTGTAATTGCTGGTCACCCCAGGGGCCACCGCCGAGGGACTGGCGATGTCGTTACTGATCTGGTCAATCAAATCCGGTGTCGGCTTCAAATCCAGTTTATAGGTGGCAAAACTGTCCACTTTATCATCGGACACGACAATTGCCTTGGCCACTTTTTGGTCCTCCAGGGTGTTAATCACTTTTTGCACCGCCTCGTTGGTATACGACGTCGTCTGGGGTTGGTTTTGTTCCAGTGTTGTTCTGGCTGGGGTGTTTAACGAACTGGTGTCCCAGGCCACCCAATTGGTCAAGACCTGATTCAATTTGTCGGTATCTTTGATGCCATACAATGTCGCAATCATCAGCGGCACTTTATTAATTTTGAAGTAGAGAATACTGGTGTCTTTGCGCAAGTCAACATTAAAGTCCTTGGTTACCGAGCCGTTTAAGGTTAGTCTGGTGTTTTTTGGGTTGCTGTAATCGACCGCCCCGGTCAGACTAACATCGATACTGCTTATTCCCAGATCGGGAATCGGGCTGCCGGTATCCACTGCCATTGACAGATTGACGCTGTGTTTGGACACTTTGCTTTGTGCCGTCAATGCTGCCGTCAGGAGATATTCCGGCGTCTTGGGCATGAATGGCAAACCCAAGACCGTCTGGGTAACCTGTTTTTCCAGCGCCGGATTATTGATGCTAATCTTGCCATAGGCAATCGCTGCCGCCACGCCCAGTCCTGCGCCGGCAATAATTACCACCGCAACCACTACTGCCACCAGAATGAGAATGATTTTTTTAGGCTTGTTGTCGTTTGGTGTGACTGACATTTCCGGGTTCGGTGCCACGACGGTCGGCTTGGGCGTCGGAATTGGAGTTGGATTATTCGTCACCACAAAATCCGCCATGCATTCAGTATATACCCGGATTCAGTTTGGCAACAACATCTTTTCAGTTTGCCGTCTGCCGACTATTTTAATTTCCGTCCTAGGTATATAGTTAACTACATTGTCGATTATAGGTATGACCATCGAGGTTGTTGGTAACCTAGACTCCAGACTGGTTCATCGGCATAGAGCCAATAACCATTATGTCAAACCGCCCGTCAGTCCGCCTAAGCCATATCCTGACCAGCTTTTGGAAAGAGCTATCCAAATTAGGGCCGGAAGGATAGCTGCGACTGTTAGAGTAAAAGGTGAACAAAGGTTTGGCCCCATGTGGTCCGAGATAACTGGACTTCTACCGGATGGCAGAGAGGCGCATCTTCAGTCATCGGCCGACGCTTTGGAAATAGCTGTTGGTGTGACTGAAGCTATGCCCCAGAGAATTCATGTTCGCTGCAACCTGACTAAGGGCATCGTCAATACCTATGAACAATGGCAGCCCGATCATCGACCAGCCATGTACTATAACCAGCCGGCGGGGGAGCGATTTCCAACCACCCTTTCTGACCATGCCGTCCTGACCGATGTCAAAGAAATCTTGGCCCAAGTAGAGTCCATGAACCTCTCTTGACTTCTCAGACCTCTAATGCCAGGATAATTCCCAGATGACTAATCAAAAACTCGTTCTCATTCTTCTGCGGATCAGTATCGCC
>CAZQWX010000132.1:0-6930 GCA_964597255.1 uncultured Gammaproteobacteria bacterium
CCTCCGGATAGTTGAAAGATACCATTGTATAGTTCGGGGTTGATTTGCCAACCATAGAATTTGGAAGTCACAGACATCATTTGTTGGCTTTGGTCAAAATCAAATGGGGGAATGGTGAATGATTTTTGAAAAAAGGGAGCAGACTCCATGAAATATTGCCCTGGGTCGACTATCAGTGATTCGTTGCAGAGGAAAAGATAGACTAGATGAGTTGGTTGTGGTTGTCGGATATTATCCAATTTGGAGAGCACTAGTTTTTTGTTTTGTATCAACTCAAAGTTTCTGATGACTACAAGTTTGTTTTTGCTATGGTTTTTGGCTAAGGGCTTGATAAGTTTAACAACACTACTGTTCACGAGTTCACAATCGAAATTGTGGATGCTGTCAAAGAGTTGGTCCTGTGCAGAAAGGTTGCAAAAGAAATTAATAAATGTTCTTCCTCCACAACCAGGTATGGAAGTCACTGCAACATTTTCACCTCTTTTAACTGTGTTAGCAACCTTTTCATAGAGGTTATTGAAATAACTTCTCGGTAGGAAATCATAAAGAGATCGATGGTTCATGTCAAAAATGTGTCAAAGATTTATAACCAAATGTCAAGAATAATTTCTTTAATAGTCATAAATTGCTTCTAATTATTCCTGCTTCGTAATCGGTTAGTTTTGAATTTCTGCCCGGAGTATACAGCAATTTGTCAAAGATATGAGACTTAATGAGGGGGATCGCTCCGACGAGGGTCAGTTACCAAGTTCACTCATTGCCCTGGATGATTATGCTTGGCTTCAAAGTGAATTCAGTATAACTGATTATCCTAAGCTGGCGAGTATTATTCGGCTTAGAAAAGTTGGGTTGCCAACATTGCCGGGTTTTGTTGTCAGAGAGCTAACTCCTCAGGTATTACGCTTTTTCTCTGCTTGGTTAAAGGATACTAATTCAGAAAGGCTGTCGTTGCGGTTTGACAGTCCGAAGCCTGATGATCATAAGCGATTGCTGGGGGCAAACCCCACAATAAGTGAACTTTCCCGAATGGCTGATCTATTTGTGCCGCCGGTGGTAGGTATGGTGCTTGCTGAGAATGACCGGTTCAGACAAGGCCACAGTATTTTGGTTTCCTTCGAAGAAATGGGTATCAGGTGCGAGGTGGTTGGACCGGGTTTTGATGCTGCTGATATTACCCGTGGGAGGCTGTCTCCACACGAAATATTTATTCTCAGGCATAAAACTCCAGAGAATTATCATCTTTACCCAAGCTTAGACCTGGTGGATATTTGTGAACATGCAATTACCAGCGTTCGGGATTACCAGCAAAGTCGGTTGCTGCGATTGAGTGTGATCTCGTCAATGTTAAATCGTGGTCTGGGACGCAGTGGTTCGGTAAGGGATATAACCCATCAACAACTTAATGAGGCTGGCAGGTTTCTGGATCAGAGAGGAGCATATGTTCCTGAAGGGTATTGTCCGGTGGGTTTGGATTCCCTGGGCCAACTTTATGAACATGTAGCGCCATTAGATACGTTCAGAGATTATTATTCAAAGCATTTTGATTTGGACGTGCGGGGGAGAGTTTTATCGGCAAGTTTTCTTAAAAAGCATAGCTTGGTTTTCTGGGATCTGTATGGGCCTGATAAATATGGTAGCCGGATTAAGGGGTTTGGTATATAATTTAACTACTGTGGTAAAAAAGCTCGATCTGTATAAACTTTCTGCATATCTGGCTGTATTTGGCATTTGTCTGGCACTGTATTTGTTCTATGAATATCTGGCTCCGGCACACCGGTCGGTGTGTTATCTGTCGTCAACCATCAACTGTGAAGCGTCAACAAAAGGGGTATTATCGAAGACCTTGGAAATTCCGACGGCACTGTGGGGATTGACTGGCTATATATTTATATTAATTTCGGCTCTTAGGAAATGGCGCCGGGTACTGTTGGGGGTGGCAACTTTCGGGCTACTGTTTTGCCTGCGGATAACTTTCCTGGAGGTTTTTGTCATCCATATCATCTGTCCGGTTTGCCTGGCTTGTCAGGTAGACATGATTATTTTGTTTATTTTAGGAATCATTCTTAATCTGAATAAAACTTCAAAGTCTGCTTCTGATTAGTTTTAGTTTGTGCTGATTATTTTATTTCGAGGGTTTCTTTAAACCTTGCGAAGTTTTTGTTGAAGTCCATGTATACCAAATCAATTCCGTGAGCCATGCCGTATTGTTGAACCTTCTTATAGCTCGCTGACTTCCATGAATCTTCAACTCTTAATTTAAAAGATTTATCCTTAAAAATTGCGTAGACAATGTTATTCGACCAGAAGAGTTGGTACCATTCAGGAAGAGTTTCTTTGGTGAACTTTTCTACCTCCTGTTCTATGTCGCTGTCTTTAAAAAGGAAGTAATAGGCATGGACATAGGGATGATCTCGGGATGTCGGAACATATTCAATTACTACCTTGACGGGTTTGTAGTCATTTAAGACCAGGGGATTTCGTAACGATTCTGATTCGGCGTAACCGTAGAACATGTTGATTATAGTTCTAAAATTGGTTCCTGGCCGTCTTTGACCTTGAAAAGTTCCTGATCGAAAAGTTTGATGCGCGAAGGTCGGATTTTGTACATACTTTTAAGAGCTGATTGATAGGTCAGTTTTGGATCGCTGACACCGAGGTTTTCTTTCCAAAGTTGCAGGGCATATTTGACTTTCTCAATGCCGGAGATTTGGTGAGCTATCCCGGAGAGTTGCAGGCCGCGTTTCGGTTTGGCGATATCTTGTTGGGAGTCGAAAATCGAGACAGAAACTTTGGGATTTTTGGCAATTTGTCTACAGTGTAGAGTGGTGGGGGAGCTGAGGAAATAGATGTTTAAAGCTTTGTCGAAGGTATAGTAAACATTAGCGATCCAAGGAAATCTACCTACGGTGGCCACGGCCATGAGCTGGTGTTTGGCTAGAAAGTCTAGAACTTGAGTCTTCGTCAATTGCATTATCTGCATTATACTACTGGGTAGTATGAATAAAATTATTGCTTTGGTGGGTATGCCGGGGGCGGGAAAAACAGAAGCGGCGCATTTTTTCGAAAAACATGGGTATCAATATTTACGCTTCGGACAGATTACACTGGATGAGGCGATCCGTCGGGGTCAGGTGAACGAGAAAACCGAAAAAGAAATCCGTAATGGCTTTCGAAAAAAATATGGTATGGGGGCGTTTGCAATTTTAAATCTACCAAAGCTTAAGAAGTTACTTGTGAAAGGTAATGTAGTAGTTGATGATTTGTATAGCTGGGACGAATACAAGATTTTGAAAGAAAAATACGGTGAGACTAAGGTGCAGATTGTGGCAATTTGCGCTGCCAAGAAAGTTAGGTATCAAAGACTAGTTGGTCGACACTTCGATCTAAATAAAGACCCCAAGGCGATATATAGGAGCTATACTTTGAAAGAGGCAAAATCTCGGGATTATGACATGATAGAGAAAGCAGCGTCGGGGAGCCCGGTTGCCATGGCGGATTATTTTGTCGTCAACGAAGGGACTGTTAAAGACTTATATAAAAAATTGGATATGATTTTATGATCAAGGCGATTTTTTTTGATTTTGGTGGAGTGCTGGTGGAGGATAGATATACAGCGATTGTAGAACCGCTGAAGTGTAAGTTGCCACCGGATAGGGCCACCGAGTTTAGTCGGCTGGAGAGTGCAGCATCAAGGGGAAAAATAGGCGAGGAGTTTTTGGCAAAAGCCGATGAAATGCTGGGGATAAGCAAGCTGCGAGGTGCTCCATGGATTGACGAACAGTATGCTCACCCCAATCCGGAAGTAATTAATCTGATAACTGGTCTGAAAAGGAAGTATAAAGTTGGCATGTTGTCAAATAATTTCTTGTTTTGGGCCCAAAAGTTACGGCAAGAAGGATGGATGAAGGTTTTTGAGACGGTGGTAATTTCGGCGGAAGTAGGGATGACTAAGCCCGATAGAGAGATTTATCTCTTGGCTGCCGAAAGAATTGGCAATCTGCCGGCAGAGTGTTTTTTCATTGACAATATCCAGACCAATGTTGATGGTGCCATGGTGCCATGGTGGCGGGGTTTGGAGGGGCGGTGCGATTTGAAAGTTACGATAAGCTTGTTGGAGACCTGGCTAGAAGCCGAGTTTCTCCTTGACAAGAATGATGGTAATTCTCCCAGGGCGGATTTCCCGATTGATGATTAGAAGTTTGCTGACAAAGCTGCCAGTGGTAATGTTGTAGGCCTTGTTGGCTCGCTCTGATTCCAGGGGCAGGACATAGTCGTAAATTCTTTTCATGGCTTCATCTAGATTGGCAGTAACTTTTTGGGCACCGACTACCCAGATGACGTGATGACCACCATAGGCATAGGCAGCCAGCTGGCTGCCGGTATTGCTAGCAATTATGACCTTGCCGTCGGCAGTGACTGCATTAACCGAGCCAACGGTATAGTGGGGGGCACTGCCAAGTTTATTCATTTGTAGTTGCTGGGTCTGGCGATTCATAGACATTAGCTCTTTGCGGACTGATCTGTATTTTCCAGAATCGTTTAGTTCCTGCGGGACTCCGATGGTGTCCAGGGTAGCTGAGGACATGGTCATGACCTCCTCATTTTGAGGAATCAGTTCCAGGATCTTAGCTTTGGCCGCCTCGCCGGTGTCAACAACTAGTGCTTCCATGCCGTTGGCTTTGAGAGCAGCCGCGGTTTGGTAAATTACCTCGTCATTGGCCAGTTGAGAAAAGTCTTTGTTCATTAGGGCTATAGTAACACCAAATTTCCTCATTGCAAGTACCAACTTTTATGTACTATACTTACTAGAAGGATACTAATATGCGCGCACTAAATCACGATTTACCGGTCAAGATTACCCTGGATGTGATTGGCGGGAAGTGGAAACCGCTGATTATCTATCACTTGGAAAAAGATACGATGCGGTTCTCGCAGTTGAAGAATGTTATTTCCGGCATTACCCAGAAAATGCTAACGGCCCAACTGCGAGAGATGGAGAAAGACAGAATAGTGGCCCGGAAAGTTTATGCCCAGGTTCCGCCAAAAGTGGAGTACTCCTTGACAGAATATGGTCTGACTCTCAAGCCAATTTTGCACTCGATGTGCACGTGGGGCGAGAAGCATCAGGAGAGGAAAAACAGGTAATTGCGGTTGGGAAAACTTGATGCTAGTATGTGGTTATGGCAGCAACTGTACCAACTTCGGAACTTCATCGGGTAGTTTCCACGGTGATAATTTATAACGGAAACAAATACTTACTTCTTCAACGTAGCCTGTCGGAGAATGCTTTTCCAGGAAAATGGACGGTGCCTGGTGGCGGGTTGAGTCCGAAGGACTATATCAACACTAAACCGTCGACTAAGGCGCGACAGTGGTATTTTGCCATTGTTGATGGACTGCGCCGGGAGGTCAAGGAAGAGACTAATCTGGAAATTGGGCAACCAACACTCTTGTGTGATGTGGTGTTTATTCGACCGGATGGTGTGCCGGCAATAGTATTGTCTTATTTTGCTCCGTATAAATCCGGGAAAGTGAAGATTGGTTCTGATCAAGCAGGATTCGCTTGGGTGCCGGTTGCAGAAGCTAAGAAATATGATTTAATTGACGGGATCTTGGAGGAGATAATGATGGTTGATCGAATGATCCATGGCAACAAGAAGATAGACATTAAAAAAGAATTTCTGGCATTAGTGAAGAAAAAATATGCTTAATTTTGCAGGGCGCGAAAAAGTTATTTTGATTTTGACCGGAATAGTAGTCGTGGTTTGTGGTATTCTGGTGGTCGCCGGAATGCGCAAGCCGGCAACAGAAAATAATACTATGCCAAATAATCAGGCCAACCAGCAGACATCACCACCAGCCTCAGTAGAGCCAACTCAAGGGGGACTGCAGATTACTGACGAAACAGTGGGCACCGGAGCAGAGGCGACAAATGGAGCAACATTAACCATGAACTATATTGGCACCTTGACGGATGGGACAAAGTTTGACAGTTCATATGACCGTAATCAGCCGTTTAATTTTACTTTGGGCGCCGGTCAGGTAATTCCTGGTTGGGATCAGGGGATTGCCGGAATGAAAGTGGGTGGCAAGCGTAAGCTGATTATTCCACCAAGTCTTGGTTATGGCAGTCAAGCTGCTGGAAGTATTCCTCCTAACTCCACATTGATCTTCGAGGTGGAACTGTTAGATGTAAAATAGCTGTTAGTCTTAATATGCTGGAGATTGAACGGACTTTTTTGGTTAAAGTGCTGCCGAAGAATTTAAAGAAGTACAAATTTGACAAGATTAAACAAGGCTACATTTCCGGTCTCCCGGCTCCTTTGAGAATTAGGCAAATCGGGGACAGGTATGAATTGACGAAGAAAACTTCAGTTGGTGGTGATGTGACAGTTAATGAAGAAATAAATCTACTTTTGACATCTGGGGAGTTTGCAAAACTTTGGCCCCTGACAATTGCGTCCCTGGAAAAAACCCGATACTATATTCCATTAGACCAGGGGTTGACTGCTGAGTTGGACATATTTTCCGGCAGACTCAGTGGGTATATGGTGGTGGAAGTTGAGTTTAGAACCGATACCGAGAAGAAGAAGTTTGTTCCCCCAAGCTGGTTTGGTGCAGATATTTCGCTTGAAGATATTTCTTCGAGTCGAAAGTTGACAGCTATGACTATTAAGGAAGTGAGAACAGTTCTGGAACGGTTATGATTGTGGTTATGAGGTTACAAATCAGTCGGGATTGTGGCAGAATTAATGCATGGTCAAGTTCCCCGGTCTGACTTCTGATGAGGCAAGAACAAAGCTAGCACAGTGGGGATCCAATGAGATTATTGATCCGAATCGGGCGGGACCGGTAAAATTAATACTGCGACAGCTGAAAGGGAACTTTATTTTATATCTTCTTTTGGTCGCTGCAATAATATCTTTTTTT
>CAZQWX010000133.1:0-2677 GCA_964597255.1 uncultured Gammaproteobacteria bacterium
GGTTTGGATAAACTAATCACTGACTCTCACAAACTGGCCAAACAAATCAGTTCTGGTCAAACTGGCCTATTTGACAGTGATGGCGACGAAGTTATTGCTAGCTCCTCGGTTGATTTTCTCAACCGAGGAGCTAGCAATAACTTCGTCGCCATCACTGTCAAATAGGCCAGTTTGACCAGAACTGATTTGTTTGGCCAGTTTGTGAGAGTCAGTGATTAGTTTATCCAAACCAGCCAGCATGGCCGCCCGCTTACCAAACTGATCCATAGCCCCGGCCTTAATTAAGCTTTCCAAGGTTTTGCGGTTAACCTTTTGGAGATCAACCCGGCGAGCAAAATCAGACAGTGACTTAAATTGGCCACTAGTAGTTCGGGCGGCAAGAATGCTTTCAATGGCTGCGGCCCCGACATTTTTGATCGCAGACATGCCAAATCGAATCGCTTTGCCTTCAATGCTGAACTCCACGGCTGATGTATTGATATCAGGTGGCAACACCTCCAGTTTCATCCGCCGACACTCGTCAATACACATTTGGGTTTTTTCGTCCTTGGCCTCGCCAGTGTTGCCCCGCGACTCGGCAGTGAGCATGGCAGTCATATATTCCACGGGATAGTGATATTTCATATACGCTGTTTGATAGACAATCAAACCATATGAAGCACTGTGAGCTTTATTAAAACCATAGGCAGCAAACTTTTCGATTAACATGAAGAGTTGGTCAGCTAATTTTGCTGTATAACCCTTCTTGACCATCCCGGCTCGGAATTTATCACCCTCTTTTTTCATTAACTCAGGTTTTTTCTTGCCCATGGCTTTGCGGAAACCATCGGATTCTCCAAGGCTGTAGCCAGCTAGTTTATTGGCGATTTCCATAACCTGTTCCTGATAAATAATTAAGCCATAAGTATCCTGGAGAATCGGTTCGAGATCTTTGTGAAGATAAGTGACTGATTCCGGATGACTCTTGCGCTGAATGAAGTCGGGAATAATTTCCATTGGGCCAGGTCGGTAAAGGGCGACTAGAGCTCCAAGATCGTCCACGGTTGTAGGCTTAAGTTCTCGGACCAACTTACGCATCCCTCCCGACTCCAGTTGGAAAACACCGGCAGTATCAGCATTGGTAATCATTTTAAAAACCGCCATATCATCCAAGGGAATTTTCTCTAAGTTGATGTGAATACCCTGATTCTGTTTGACGAATTTAACTGCCTCGCCCAAAATGGTGAGATTTCGTAACCCCAGAAAATCCATCTTCATCAAACCAATAGCGTGCTTACTGACATTAAGATCCAGGGAGTACATATCGTATTGGGTGATGGTTTTTCCGCCACGAGGGTCAAGTTGTAACGGGGTATATTCCGTGATATCTTTGTCGGCAATGATCACACCGGCAGCATGAACCGAAGCATGTCTGGCTACACCTTCAAGCTTCTTTGCCAGGTCAATGATCTTCTTGGTTTCTGGCTCAACCCGATAGGCATCAGCCAGTTCTGGTGTGAGTTCCATGGCTCGATCAATAGTCATCGGGAATCCCTGACTGCCTGGCGGAACTAATCTGGAGAGTCGGTCGCCAACGGCATAGGGATGCCCCAAGGCGCGGGCAACATCTCTGACGGCAGCTTTGGCCTCCATAGTTCCGAAAGTGATCACCTGGGCTACCCGATCAGCGCCATATTTATCCCGGACGTAGTCAACAGCTTGCTCACGATAAGCGTCAGCAATATCGAAATCAATATCGGCCGGCGATGGTCTGCCAACATAAAGAAATCGTTCGAACGGAATACGGTATTTAATGGGATCAAGAGTTGAGGTTCCAATAATATAATTGACGATTGAGCTTGCCCCTGAGCCTCGAACATTGCGCATGATCCCATGTTCCAGCGCCCAGTTAGCAATATCAGCAAAAACCAGCAGGTACGGTGCATAGCCAACCTCTTTAATGATGCTTAACTCATGGTTTATCCTGTCTTTCACTTCCTTGGTAACTGGGTCATAGCGATTACTAACTCTTTCCCAAACGAGTTTTTCCAGGTAACTGTCATTAGTTTCGCCGGCTGGAGGTTGGTATGGTGGAAAGATAAGTTTATCCATGGGAATCTCGAGATTAATTTGTGAGGCGATTTTCAGAGTGTTTTCCAGAGCATCGGGATATTCATGAAATTCTCGCTCCATGTCTTCTGGCGATTTGAAATAAAAATCAGGATGGTCGATCATTGACAACGGCCGGTTGGTATCCAACCAGGTTTTCTGAGTCTGGATACACAACAAGGTTTCCTGAGCGTCAGCATCTTCCTTGTCGGTATAGTGTGAATCATTGGTGGCCACCAAGGGGATGCCCATCTCCCGGGAAAATTTGGCGATGACGGCATAGATTTCGTTGCCCCGGTCCAGGCCAGGATGATGTTGAATTTCGAGATAGAAATTCTCTTTGCCAAAAATGCCCTGGAGATGACGAATGCTTTCTTGGGCTTTGACTTTTTCGTTACGGCCAATCTGACTGCCCACCAATCCACCCTCACAGGCAGTGGTACAGATGACGCCTTCGTGGTATTTTTCCAGCACTTCCCAATCCAGCCGGGGTTTGTAATAAAAGCCTTCCAAACTAGCGATTGTGGTCATCTTCATGAGGTTTTTATAGCCGGTGTGGTTTTGGGCCAGAAGAATCAGATGATATTGA
>CAZQWX010000134.1:0-6318 GCA_964597255.1 uncultured Gammaproteobacteria bacterium
AAACTGGGCTAGGGGATTTTTAGATTGTTCATATTTGCCGAGATAGCCAAGGTGGTCACGGCGGGCGCCTGAAGAGCGTCAGATGTGTGTTCAACTCACACTCTCGGCACTAAAAATTAACATCGTTAATTTTTAGTGTGAACACTTACGCACATGCAGAAATGGTATTTGTACATTGTTCAATGTGCGGATGAGTCCCTTTACACTGGAATTACGACAGATATTGCCAGGAGAATAAACGAACATAATTCTGGCAAAGGGGCAAAATCTCTAAAAGGGAAACTACCGGTTAATCTGGTGCACGTTGAAGAATTTAATAACCAAACAGAAGCCAGTAGACGGGAGATAGCAGTTAAGAGTTGGAGGCGAGAATATAAGCTCAAACTGATTGAGCGATCTCAAGGAAGGGTTCATTCTGAAAATTGACTACATTGATTTCCTGGGTTTACCCTAAAAATTAGCTTTGCTAATTTTCAGGGCCGATGGCGAAATTGGTATACGCGTACGCTTCAGGAGCGTATCAGAGCAATCTGGTGGAGGTTCAAGTCCTCTTCGGCCCACAAAATTTGTTACACTGAATATATGATCAATATTTGGTTTTTGATCGCAGGCCTTGCCGGCTCATTTATTTTTGCTACAACTACATTAATTCTTCTCAAAACTTTTAAGGTTGTTCACTGGCGACGACCAACTATCAGTGACCTGGGTAGAACCCCTGGAGCCTGGCCTTTTTTTAATATCGCAATAATCGTGTTCAGCTTGTGTCAGTTGGCATTTATCTTTCAATTATTCTCATTCTATGGTTTGTTGAACGATACTTCACTAAGTCTGTTGTTATTTGTTCCGCCATTGATGTTTTTAACCATCCCGATCTTTAACGTTAAATATATGCCGCGGGTTCACTTCCTGCTTGCTGTGGTTGGTTTTACCCTAATGTTTGTCGGCGGCATGTTGTTTAACAGTGTCCAACTGGCAATCGCGCCATGGCCAGCCGCTCTTTGTTTAGTTGTTGATCTGGTAGTTTTGTTTGTCATCGTCAAAAGTTTACTGATAAACCATGAAGTATGTAAACGCGAGGAAATGTGGATTTTTTGGGGCGTGTTTGTCTGGAATTGCATCAACGCGGCACCTCTTTTGTTCTCCCACACCTGATTCTCTGGTATAATTCCAGTGCGGCGGGATTAGTTGATCGGCCCAACGGCTCCCTTCCAAGGAGCAAAAACGGGTTCAACTCCCGTATCCCGCTCCAATCGGGGAGTAGTTCATCAGTAGAACGTCCGGTTTGGGACCGGAAGGTGGCAGGTGCGACTCCTGTCTCCCCGACACAGACTGGATAATGCGCTTGCACTGAGAGTAGCAAAGCGCTCGCGCTGAACAGAGTGAAGCGGACGTGGCGAAATGGTATACGCGTAGCCTTGAGGAGGCTATGGGAGCAATCCTGTGGAGGTTCAAGTCCTCTCGTCCGCACAGGAATTCATGGTGGCTGTAGCTCAGCGGTAGAGCGCCTGCCTGTGGAGCAGGATGTCGAGGGTCCAACTCCCTTCAGTCACCCAAAAATTCACCTTACCGCGTATAATAAACCTCAATAAACACAATAATTATGGATTCTTTTGCCCTCATCATCTTTGGTATCACCGGCAATTTAACTCAAATCAAGCTTCTACCAGCTCTCAAGGGGCTTTACAGTAAGGGTCTTTTACCACAAGACGCCAATATAATCGGTATCGGGCGCCGCGATCTATCACCTACGGAATTTAGCGATTATATTTATAAGCTAACAAACTCTAAAGAGCTCACTGCTAAAATTCGGTACTTGCGGGGCGATTTTGAGACCACCGCCTCAGGTTCGTCGCTATATTCAGACCTTAAAAAACTGCTTGCCGACAGCAAAACGCCATGCGTCAACCATCTTTACTATCTCGCTACCTATCCGGAACATTACACCGGTATTTTCGCCGGGCTCAAAAGTCAGGGACTTACCAATCAAGACCGCGGCTGGGCCAGATTAATGATCGAAAAACCCCTGGGCCATGACCAAAAGTCAGCCCAAGAACTAGACCTGCTTTTACAACAGTATTTTACTGAGGATCAAATTTATCGTCTTGATCACTACCTGGGCAAAGAAACTATGCAAAACATTCTTGCCTTTCGCTTTGGTAATGAGATTTTCCAAACACTTCTTAACCATAATTATGTTGACCACATCCAAATCACCGCCGCCGAAGATTTCGGAATAGGGAAACGTGGAGGTTATTATGACTCGATGGGTGCCCTCCGGGATATCGGCCAAAACCATTTGCTCCAAATGCTGGTTATGGCCACCATGGAAGCACCATCCGACTTTACCAATCAACCAATCACCACTGAGAGAATCAAGGTTCTCAAAAACCTGCAACCCAACCCAAAAAGCTTAGTCCTTGGCCAATACAACGGCTACCTCTACGAAGACAAGGTTAGCCCACAATCAACCACCGATACTTTTTTTGCCTTTAAAACAGAACTAGCAAGCGATCGCTGGGCAGGCACACCAATCTACGTTCGTGGTGGCAAACGCTTGGCCAAATCCGTAGCAGAAATTTCCATCGTGTTTAAAACCCCAAAGAACACTCTTTTCCAAAACTATAATCTGGGTACCAAACCAAATGTCCTGACATATCGCCTCCAGCCAAACGAAGGCATCGGTCTGGAAATTCTCACCAAAAATCCGGGCCATAAATTTGCCCTTGACCAAAGCTATCTCCAGTTTTGCTATCAAAACTCCAAGACACCTCTGATTGACCCATATCAAAAGCTGATTTATGATGCTATTTCCGGCGATCAAACCCTATTTAATGACGCCAAAGAGGTTGAAGCTGCCTGGAAATTCATCGACGAACTCCGAACAAACGTATCAAAACCAACAATCTACGAACCTGACACGTGGGGTCCCCAAGAAGCTGATGGCCTGATCAAACAAGATGGCCGCTCCTGGATCGAACCCTCTGACGCACTCTGTAATTCATAACAACCGGGTCAATACCAAAAACCAATTAAGGGATAGTCAGGCACTGTCCCATACCATATAATAACTTTCTGTCATATAAATTTTATGCCAACTAAGCGCACCAAAATCGTGGCTACCATCGGACCAGCCTCCGACAGTCCCAAAGTCCTTCGCCAACTGCTCAGGTCAGGTATGGATGTTGCTCGGCTCAATTTCTCTCACGGCACCAACGAAGAAAGAATTGTTCAGATCAAGAATCTTCGTTCCCTGGCTGATGAGGCAGGACTACCCTTGGCTATAATTGGCGATCTTTCCGGGCCAAAACTTCGCCTGGGAACAATTCCAGATATCACTGTCAAAAGAGGGGAGAAGATTACCCTTTCTACCCATCCCGAAACAGGAGAACTACCCATTCAATACGACTTTGCCAAATTGGTCAAAGTTGGTCAAAGAATCTTCCTTAATGACGCGCTCGTAGCTCTGATGATCACTAAAATATCCGGCGAAAAAATCGAAACTAAAGCCACCAATACTGGTATGATCAGCAGTCACAAAGGCATCAACCTCCCGGACACCAGCCTTCCCGGCGCCGCTTTCTCTGCCAAAGACGCCGCTGATGCTCAGTTTGCCCTCACCCATGGCATTGACTATCTCGCCCTATCCTTTGTCGAGCGTGCCAGTGACCTCGAACCGGCCAGAAAGATGATCGCCAAACTGTCACCAAAAACCAAAATTATTGTCAAAGTCGAACGTGCTGAAGCTATCAATAACCTCGATGGCATCATTCGCGCTGCTGACGCGGTTATGGTTGCCCGGGGCGATTTAGCCACCGAGACGTCTGCTGTTGACGTCCCAATTCTAACCCAAAAAATCATTCGCCTTTGCCGGCAAAACCAGAAACCAGTAATCGTAGCCACCCAAATGCTCGAGTCCATGATGGATAATCCCCGACCAACCAGGGCAGAAGCCTCTGACGTCGCAGCTGCTGTCTTGATCCAGGCTGACGCCGTCATGCTCTCCGGGGAAACCGCCAGAGGGACATATCCGGTGGAAACAGTTCAAACCATGCGCGATATTATCCTGTCAGTCGAAAAAACTTCGGAATTTCGGCACTATATCCGAATCAATTGGGAAACACTGTCCGAGACAGACATCTCATCATCGGCACTAGTCTCCAGTGCTGCCTCCATTGCCTACCGGATCAACGCTCCAGCAATTGCTGTCGCTACCGCCTCTGGCCGTTCCGCCCGACTTATTTCCTCCTTCCGGCCCAGCGCCAGAATCATTGCTGTTGCCCACGACGACATTATCCGCAACCAACTCAACCTGCTCTGGGGTGTTTATCCGGTCATCATTCCGGCCGAACCTGACAGTGAGAAATTCTGGAAGAACATCACCAACTATCTCATTCACCAACGATTAGCCAAAGCCGGTGATGCTATTGTCATCGTCGGTGGTTCTAACAATATCGGCCTCCCGGGAGCCACCAATACCATCAAAATGCTCACCCTCTGATGCTATAATTCAACTGCAACCCAAGCGCCTATAGCTCAACCCCGATTTAATCGGGGTCAACGGATAGCTCCGATTTAATCGGAGACTAGAATAGATGTGTTATTTATATATTCTTAAAAATGTAAATACTGGCCGATATTACATTGGCTCAACGACTGACGTCGAAAGAAGACTGAAACAGCATCTGGCAGGCTATACAAGAACAACAAGGATTCTGAAAACAAATACTTTGGTATACAAAGAGAAGTTCAACAATATTATAGATGCACGTTTCAGGGAGAAAAAGCTAAAATCATATAAAAGTAGAAAATACTTGGACTGGTTAATAAAATCTGCGCCTATAGCTCAACGGATAGAGTCCGCCAGCTGGCGGATCCTCGGAGCAAAATGTTTACAATTTACGCCTTATACAACCAAAATCATGATAAAATATACATTGGCCAAACAATCGACCTAAAAAGGAGAATTAGTCAGCACAACAATCCAAATAACTTTCTTTCAAAATATACAAAGAAATATTCCGGAAACTGGGAAATAATATATCAGGAACAAGCCGACACGCGACAAGCAGCAATGAAACGCGAACGTGAACTAAAAAGCTCTCAAGGAAAAAATTTCATACATAGCAAAATATTAAAGTTGCACCCGTAGCTCAATGGATAGAGCACTTGTCTTCGGAACAAGTGGTTGCGTGTTCGACTCACGCCGGGTGCGCACAAAACCCTCTCCAGCCCCAAACTTTGGCACTTCAATCTGAAACTGCTAAAATACGCTACAGACACAAAACTTGACAGGTTTACCCTAAAGATTAAGCAGTTAATTTTCAGGGCGCGTAGCTCAACGGTAGAGCAGTACCCTCTTAAGGTATTGGTTGAGAGTTCGAATCTCTCCGCGCTCACAAACTGGTTTTGAGAACGGTAGAAGTCATCACTTAGTGCGATACAAGGCTCTAATTTAGGGGTTCCAAAGAGCAGTTCGTCGTATGATGGTGTTTTTTCGAACAATACGCTGAAAAAGGCAGCCTTACGCAACGGATCAGGGGTTCCAAGAAGTAATTCATCTAAGTGCTCCATATAATAAGTGACGTTATCCAGAACAATCTCCATATTGATAAGTTCAATATTCTTCTCCTGTTTTGCTTGTTCCAGTTCGTCTATTTGTTTTTTAGCGGTAATGATGTCACCTTCAACAGCTTTAAGGGCAATTTCAGAGGACAACATCTTGATTTTTTCGGTTGAGGAAACAATAGATATATTCAACGCTTCAATTCTCTTTTCCAATTCCGAAACGTCATTTTGTTTTTCACCCATACGATTTTTCCACTCCTTGAGCGACTCTTCTTTAAGAGCTTCTATGTATTCTTTCGTAATGTGAAGATGTTTCACAAAATTTTTAATTGTTTCTTCTAAGGTTTTCGTCGGTATGCGTAGGTATTTGTGGTCTCTACTGCAATGATAAGCGGGAAAATGGTCACCCCACCTACCTTTTGAAGCGCTTCCATAAAACGGTTTTTTGCAAATGGGACAGAGAACATACTTTTTATACGGATATTCTGGATTTCTGGTGGACTTTTTAAGCTGCCAATCCTTTGGTTGTCTTCTTGCTATACATACTTCGCCTTTTTGCTCGGTGAGAATAAGTTTACCCCTATTGGCCTTGTTAAAGGTCTCAAAGTTTACCAATCCGTCAAACTGTCCCTTAATAGGCTTATTATCCGTCCACTTATGAATCGAAATTCCCGCATAAACCGGATTTTCAATATAGCGCCAGAACTGTTTTATATTTAATGGATTGCCGCCCTTAGAACCCAAAATCTGGGT